>NZ_JBEXID010000031.1:0-86587 GCF_040608395.1 Streptomyces sp. NPDC005181 | reverse complement strand
GCCGAAGCCCACCGCCGCTGGAACAACATCACCGCCGCCACAACCGCCTGACCAGCAACGATGCCCTACCGATCAAGAACTACAGCTGCCGTGTCGGACCGGCCGGCCTGTCCAGGACGGTCCGCCAGTCGGTCGCGAATCCCAGATGGATCAGTACGAGGACGCTGAACCCACCGAAGAGATACGCCGACCCGGTGCAGCACGCCCGCAGTGCGCCCGCCCCGAGCCCGGACACCAGAAAGCTGCTCGCCGCGAAGGCCACCAGCGCCGACATGATCAGCGTCGTGGTGGAGCGGACGGAGAACAGCAGATCGAGCACGGCCAGCAGGGCGTACGCACCGGTGACCGCGTTCACGGTCTCCCAGCCCCAGCGGGCGATCCAGATCAGCGCGCCGGGCAGCAGATTGCCGCGCTGTCCGAAGACGGCCCGGGAGAGCGCCATGCCGGGCGCGCCGCCCCGTTGTCCGGCGACCGAGACCAGGCCGACCAGTCCGTAACTGACGACGGGCGCCGTGGCCGCGACGATCAGCACCTGCCAGAAGCTCAGGCCGCTGACGACGACGAGCCCCGCGCCCACGGTGAGCAGCAGTACGGTCATATTGGCGGCGGCCCAGGTGGGGAAGAGGGTGCGGACCCGGCCGGTGCGCTCGCTGTCGGGGACGGGTTCCAGGCCACGGGTCTCCACGAACGGGATCGTACCTTTACCGCCAAAAGGTGCATAACGCCCCGTTGGGTTCCGGGGTGATCCTCCGGTGCCGCCCGCCGGTGCGGCTGTGACTGATACTGGGAGGGTTATGGAATTCGTCATCCTTGCTGTAGTCATCGCCGCCCTGGTCGTGGCCGGTCTGGTCAGCGGGCTCGTGGTCAGCGGCCGCAAGAAGAAGCAGCTGCCCCCGGCACCGTCGAGCACGCCGACCCTCACTCCTCCCGCCGAACCCCATGTCGGCGAGGAAGCCGAGACACCGCGCGAGGAACCGCGCCGCACCATCGAGGAGGCCGGTCCCCCCGACGTCCAGGCTCCCGCCGCGGAAGCCCCGGCAGTCGCCGAGCCGGAGGCTCCCCCTGCCCCCGCGCTCGAGATCCCCGAGCCCACCGCGGGCCGTCTCGTACGGCTGCGTGCCCGGCTCGCCCGCTCGCAGAGCACCCTCGGCAAGGGGCTCCTCACGCTCCTGTCCCGGGACAACCTGGACGAGGACACCTGGGAGGAGATCGAGGACACCCTGCTGACCGCCGACGTCGGCGTCGCACCCACCCAGGAGCTGGTGGAGCGGCTGCGCGAGCGCGTCCGCGTCCTCGGCACCCGTACCCCCGAGGGGCTTCGCGCACTGCTGCGCGAGGAGCTCCTCGCGATGCTCGGCACCGACTTCGACCGCGCGGTCAAGACGGAGAGCGGTGTCGACACCCCGGGCGTCGTGATGGTCGTCGGTGTCAACGGCACCGGCAAGACCACCACCACGGGCAAGCTGGCCCGGGTCCTCGTCGCCGACGGCCGTAGCGTCGTGCTCGGCGCCGCCGACACGTTCCGTGCCGCCGCCGCCGACCAGCTCCAGACCTGGGGCGAGCGCGTCGGTGCCCGCACCGTCCGCGGACCCGAGGGCGGCGACCCGGCGTCGATCGCCTTCGACGCGGTGAAGGAAGGTATTGCCGAGGGCGCCGACGTCGTGCTCATCGACACCGCCGGCCGGCTGCACACCAAGACCGGGCTCATGGACGAGCTCGGCAAGGTCAAGCGTGTCGTCGAGAAGCACGGCCCGCTCGACGAGATCCTGCTCGTCCTCGACGCCACGACCGGGCAGAACGGCCTGGTTCAGGCCCGGGTGTTCGCCGAGGTGGTCGACATCACGGGCATCGTCCTCACCAAGTTGGACGGCACCGCCAAGGGCGGCATCGTCATCGCCGTCCAGCGCGAGCTGGGCCTACCGGTGAAGCTGGTGGGTCTGGGCGAGGGCCCGGACGATCTGGCTCCGTTCGAGCCGGAGGCGTTCGTCGACGCGCTGATCGGCGACTGACGCCGCCGGGTCCGCCCGGTCGCCGTGTCGTCCTCAATTGCCGGACGGGTTCGCATTCGAGCCCGTCCGGCAATGGGGTTTCACGCCCCTGGAGCGATGGCAGATGTACGCCAGTGTGCCCAGCAGCAGCCGCGCCTGCGGCGGCCTGCCCACCGTGTCCAGCACCGGCGGGCGCAGCCAGCGGACCGGGCCGAGACCGCCCTCGTCGGACGGCGGGGCGGTGATGTGGCAACCGGGACCCAGCGCCCGCAGATCCAGATCCGCGTCGTCCCAGCCCATCCGGTACAGCAGCTGCGGAAGTTCGGCGGCGGCGCCCGGCGCGACGAAGAACTGGGCCCGCCCGGATGGCGTCACCGCCACCGGGCCGAGCGGCAGCCCCATCCGCTCCAGCCGCACCAGCGCCCGGCGCCCGGCCGGTTCGGCGACGTCGAGGACGTCGAACGTGCGCCCCACCGGCAGCAGCATCGAAGCGCCCGGCACCTCCGCCCACGCGCGCGCCGCCATGTCCAGCGTGGCGCCGGCGGGCACCTCGTCGGCGAAGTCCAGCGGATGTGCGCCGGGGGAGGTGCAGCCGCTGTCGCCGCACGAGCAGCGGCCGGCCGCGGCCCGCGCTCCCGGGGCGACGGCCCAGCCCCACAGCCCTGTGTACTCGGCCACCGCGGTGCACTCGGCCGCACGGCCTCGGCGCCGTGAGCCGGATCGCATTTCCCGGATGCCGCCGATCGTGAAGCCCATGCCCCCTCCAACGGGTCCGGCTCGCCGGTGGTTACGACGCGGAGTGCAGTCGTCGCATTCCGTCGCCCCGTCGACCGGGCAGCGCACAGGTCGTACCCCAGGTGGTGCGACACGGTCCGCGCGCTCCTGCGTGCGTCACTGCGTCTGCTGCTGATCGTCGTCTGTCAAGTGAATCGCGCCCGAAGGTGAACGCGTTCATTCGAAGGGGTGGCGAATGGTGGCGTTTCTGTAATCAGGCTCGCCGAGCGGGTGATCGTAGGATTACCGTCGGTACACGAACCATGGAAGTATGTGCGCTGATGGGTATGCCGGAGGCAAGTCGATTTCCTGTTCGATGGTGCGCAAACCGCCGTACGGACGGCTTCGGCCCACGGCATTCTGATAGTGGTTCGCGCGACACGTATTCAGCGGGATGGGGGCGTTCCAGTGAGTGGCAGCGGCGCAGGCGATTCGAATGCCGGTAAGCGCCCCAACGGGCAATTGGGATCATGGTTCGTGCGCAGCGGCTGGTCGAAGGGCGAGCTGGCACGGCAGGTGAACCGCAGAGCGCGCCAGATGGGCGCGCACCACATCAGTACGGACACCTCCCGGGTCCGGCGCTGGCTCGACGGTGAACAGCCGCGCGAGCCGATTCCGCGCATCCTCTCCGAGCTCTTCTCCGAGCGCTTCGGCACCGTCGTCGCCATCGAGGACCTCGGGCTGCGCTCCGCCCATCAGTCACCGTCGGTGGCCGGTGTGGACCTGCCCTGGGCGGGCCCGCAGACCGTCGCGCTGCTCAGCGAGTTCTCCCGCAGCGACCTGATGCTCGCCCGCCGCGGCTTCCTCGGCACCTCGCTCGCCCTCGCCGCGGGCCCGGCCCTCATCGAGCCCGTGCAGCGGTGGCTGGTGCCGGTCGCCGCCGCGGCCCCGGCGGATCCGGAGTCGTCGCCGGCGGACCGCCGGCCCTCCCGCCTCTCCAGCCCCGAGCTCGACCTGCTGGAGTCCACCACCGTGATGTTCCGCCAGTGGGACGCCCAGTGCGGCGGCGGCCTGCGCCGCAAGGCCGTCGTGGGCCAACTCCACGAGGTCACCGACCTGTTGCAGGAACCGCAGCCCGCGGCCACCGCCAAGCGGCTCTTCCGGTGCGCCGCCGAACTCGCCGAACTGGCGGGCTGGATGAGTTACGACGTCGGCCTCCAGCCCACCGCCCAGAAGTACTTCGTCCTGGCGCTGCACGCCGCCAAGGAGGCGGGCGACAAACCGCTGGGCAGTTACGTCCTGTCCAGCATGAGCCGCCAGATGATCCACCTGGGACGGCCCGACGACGCCCTCGAACTCATCCATCTCGCCCAGTACGGCAGCCGGGACTGCGCCACCCCGCGCACCCAGGCCATGCTGTATGCGATGGAGGCCCGCGCCTACGCCAACATGGGCCAGCCCAGCAAGTGCAAGCGAGCCGTCCGGATGGCCGAGGACACCTTCCTCGACGCCGGGATCGACGGCGAGCCCGAGCCCGACTGGATCCGCTTCTTCTCCGAGGCCGAACTCAACGGCGAGAACTCCCACTCGTACCGTGACCTTGCCTATGTCGCCGGCCGCAGCCCCACGTACGCCTCGCTCGCCGAGCCGATCATGGAGAAGGCCGTCGAGCTCTTCGGCGAGGACGACGAGCACCAGCGGTCGTACGCGCTGAACCTGATCGGTCTTGCCACCGTGCACCTCCTCAAGCGCGAACCCGAGCAGTCCACGCTGCTGGCCGAAAAAGCCCTGCGGGTCGCCAAGAAGGTCCGTTCCGAGCGCGTCAACACCCGGCTGCGCAAGACCGTCGACACCGCTGCCAGGGACTTCGGAGACATCCCCGAGGTCGCCAGGCTCACCGACCTGCTCACCGAGCAGCTGCCCGAGACCGCCGAGGCGGTCTGACCGGGCACCCAGCACTCCGGCCACGACGACCATCCCGCACAGACCGATTCCGGCTCCCCCTTGCCAGGTCAGTGGGTGATCGGCGTGGCCGGTTCGCGTTCCCGTTCCCGTACTCCAGAGTCGTAACCGCACCGTATGCGGCCCCGGCCGCAGGGTAGGCCCGGCCCCGGATACGCCACTCACGATTCATGCGGACGTAACACGACACACCTCTTCGTCACTGCGGCGAAACATCGTGCGGCATCGGCGGAAACCGCGCTGGGCGAACCTCATGGCGCATAACCGGCCCGCACCTTTTCCACAGTGGCCCCGCAAGTGGTCCCGCAGGTTTTGCCCGCACGCGGCCGCACCGACGACGAGGAGACGCCGATGCCCCCAGGCATCACGACGCTTGCCGCAGACGCCCCGACGCTGTCTGCCGCCAACACCGGGTTCATGCTCATCTGCTCGGCCCTGGTGATGATCATGACCCCGGGTCTGGCCTTCTTCTACGGAGGCATGGTCCGCGTCAAGAGCACCCTCAACATGCTGATGATGAGCTTCATCAGCCTCGGGATCGTCACGATCCTGTGGGTGCTGTACGGATTCAGTCTCGCCTTCGGCACCGACATCGGCTCGTTCATCGGCTGGAGCTCGGACTTCGCAGGCCTCAGCGGGATCGGTATCACCCAGCTCTGGGACGGCTACACGATCCCGGTCTATGTCTTCGCCGTCTTCCAGCTGATGTTCGCGATCATCACTCCAGCCCTGATCAGCGGCGCCCTCGCCGACCGCGTCAAGTTCACCTCCTGGGCGCTGTTCGTCGCCCTGTGGGTGACCGTCGTCTACTTCCCGGTCGCGCACTGGGTCTGGGGTGCCGGCGGCTGGCTCTTCGAGCTCGGCGTCATCGACTTCGCCGGTGGTACGGCCGTCCACATCAACGCCGGTGCGGCAGCCCTCGGCGTGATCCTCGTCATCGGCAAGCGGGTCGGCTTCAAGAAGGACCCGATGCGGCCGCACAGCCTGCCGCTCGTCATGCTCGGCGCCGGTCTCCTGTGGTTCGGCTGGTTCGGCTTCAACGCCGGCTCGTGGCTCGGCAACGACGACGGCGTCGGCGCGGTGATGTTCGTCAACACGCAGGTCGCCACCGCCGCCGCGATGCTCGCCTGGCTCGGCTACGAGAAGCTCCGCCACGGCTCCTTCACCACCCTCGGCGCCGCCTCCGGCGCGGTCGCCGGCCTCGTCGCCATCACCCCGTCCGGCGGCGCGATCAGCCCGCTCGGCGCCATCGCCGTCGGTGCCATCGCCGGTGTGCTCTGCGCCATGGCGGTCGGTCTCAAGTACAAGTTCGGCTACGACGACTCCCTCGATGTCGTCGGCGTCCACCTCGTCGGCGGTGTCGCGGGCTCCCTGCTCATCGGCTTCTTCGCCACCGGCGGCGTCCAGTCCGACGCCAAGGGCCTCTTCTACGGCGGCGGTCTCGACCAGCTCGGCAAGCAGGCCGTCGGTGTCTTCGCGGTCCTCGCTTACTCTCTGGTGGCCTCCGCGGTCCTCGCCTTCCTCCTCGACAAGACGATCGGCATGCGGGTCGACGAGGACGACGAGATCGCCGGCATCGACCAGGTGGAACACGCCGAGACCGCGTACGACTTCAGCGGCGCCGGCGGCGGTGCCGCCCCGCGCACCACGGGCTCCGCACCGGTATCGGACTCGACGGCAGCAGCGCAGACCAAGAAGGTGGACGCATGAAGCTCATCACGGCGGTCGTGAAGCCGCACCGGCTCGACGAGATCAAGGAGGCCCTGCAGGCCTTCGGCGTCCAGGGCCTCACGGTCACGGAGGCCAGCGGATACGGGCGCCAGCGCGGCCACACCGAGGTCTACCGCGGCGCCGAGTACACCGTCGACCTCGTCCCCAAGATCCGTATCGAGGTACTGGTCGAGGACGAGGACGCCGAACAGCTCGTCGATGTCGTGGTGAAGGCCGCCCGAACCGGCAAGATCGGAGACGGCAAGGTCTGGAGCGTCCCCGTCGAGACTGCCGTACGGGTCCGCACGGGCGAACGCGGCCCGGACGCACTCTGACCGACGGTCTCGCAAACTGAAAGGCAGCTGGGTGACGAGCACTGAAGTGACCACCGACTCCGAAGACTCGGGACCCAGCGGCTACGCGGCGGCCCGACTGCGCCTCCTCCAGGAGAAGGCGCAGTCCGGGCCGCCGCGCCGTGCGGCCCTCGCCTCACTCACCGACGACTGGCTGACCGCCCTGTTCACCACCGCCGCCGAAGCGACCGGCGTCCGCGGCGCAGCACTCGTGGCCGTCGGCGGCTACGGTCGCGGCGAACTGTCCCCGCGCAGCGATCTCGACCTCCTGCTCCTGCACGACGGCAACGCCGACACCGGCGCCCTCGCCTCCCTCGCCGACCGCATCTGGTACCCCGTCTGGGACCTCGGCCTCGCGCTCGACCACTCCGTGCGCACCCCTGCCGAAGCCAGGAAGACCGCGGGCGAGGACCTCAAGGTGCAGCTCGGACTGCTCGACGCCCGGCCCGTCGCCGGAGACCTCGGCCTGGTGGCCGCGATGCGCACCACGATCCTCGCCGACTGGCGCAACCTCGCCCCCAAACGCCTCCCGGCCCTCGACGAACTCTGCCGCGAACGGGCCGAACGCCAGGGCGAGCTCCAGTTCCTCCTCGAACCCGACCTCAAGGAGGCACGCGGCGGACTGCGTGACGCCACCGCCCTGCGCGCCGTCGCGGCCTCCTGGGTCGCCGACGCGCCCCGCGAAGGCCTCGCCGAGGCCCGTCGCGTCCTCCTCGACGCCCGCGACGCCCTGCACCTGACCACCGGCCGTGCCACCGACCGCCTCGCCCTCCAGGAACAGGACCAGGTCGCCACCGCCCTCGGCCTCCTCGACGCCGACGCTCTGCTGCGCCAGGTGTACGAGGCCGCGCGCACCGTCTCGTACGCCACCGACGTCACCTGGCGCGAGGTCAACCGCGTGCTCCGCGCCCGGTCCGCACGCCCCCGGCTGCGCGCCATGCTGGGCGGCGGCAAGGCAGCCACCCCGGAACGCACCCCGCTCGCCGACGGCGTCGTCGAGGCCGACGGCGAAGTCGTCCTCGCCCGCACCGCCCGCCCCGAACGTGACCCCGTGCTCATGCTGCGGGCGGCCGCAGCGGCCGCCCAGTCCGAACTGCCGATCTCCCGGCATGTCGTACGCCGCCTCGCGGCCGCCGCGCGCCCGCTGCCCGTGCCGTGGCCCGCCGAGGCCCGTGAGGAACTCGTCACCCTGCTCGGCGCGGGCGAGGCCACCATCCCTGTCTGGGAAGCGCTCGAAGCGGAAGGACTGATCACCCGCCTGCTGCCCGACTGGGAACGCGTCCACTGCCGGCCTCAGCGCAACCCCGTCCACACCTGGACCGTCGATCGCCACCTCGTCGAAGCGGCCGTCCGGGCCTCCTCCCTCACCCGCCGCGTGGGCCGCCCCGACCTCCTCCTGGTCGCCGCACTGCTGCACGACATCGGCAAGGGCTGGCCCGGCGACCACTCCGTCGCCGGAGAGGTCATCGCCCGCGACGTCGCCGCCCGGATCGGCTTCGACCAGCACGACGTGGGCGTCATCGCCACCCTCGTACGTCACCATCTGCTGCTCGTCGAGACCGCCACCCGCCGCGACCTCGACGACCCGGCGACCGTCCGGTCCGTCGCCACCGCTGTCGGGACCACGTCCACGCTGGAACTCCTGCACGCCCTCACCGAGGCCGACGCGCTGGCAACCGGACCCGCCGCCTGGTCCACCTGGCGCGCTTCCCTCGTCACCGACCTGGTCAAACGCGTCGTCGCCGTCCTCGCCGGTGAGGCCCCGGACGAACCCGAACCGGCCGAACCCAGCGCCGAACAGGAACGCCTCGCCATCGAGGCACTGCGCACCGGCGAACCCGTCCTCGCCCTGCACGCCCAGGCCGAACCCACGAACGGGGACGGCGAACCGGAACCCGTCGGCGTCGAGCTCCTCATCGCCGTCCCCGACCGCCCCGGCGTCCTGCCCGCCGCCGCCGGAGTCCTCGCCCTGCACCGCCTCACCGTCCGCGCCGCCGACCTGCGGGCCGTCGAGCTCCCCACCGAACTCGGCGAGTGCGTCGACGTCCTGCTGCTCAACTGGCGGGTGGCGGCGGAGTACGGCTCCCTGCCGCAGGCCACCCGGCTCCGCGCCGATCTCGTACGCGCCCTGGACGGCTCCCTCGACATCCAGGCCCGTCTCGCCGAACGCGAAGCCGCCTACCCGCGGCGCCGTGGAGTGAAGGCCCCGCCGCCCCGGGTGACGGTCGCGCCGGCCGGTTCCCGGCTGGCGACGGTGATCGAGGTGAGGGCCCAGGACGCCCCGGGGCTGCTGCACCGGATCGGCCGGGCGCTGGAACAGAGCGCGGTACAGGTGCGCAGCGCGCATGTGTCGACGCTGGGGGCGAACGCGGTGGACGCGTTCTATGTCACAGGGGCGGACGGCGAGCCGCTGGCCGATGTACGGGCCGCCGAGCTGGCCGGAGAGGTCCAGCGGGCCCTGAGCTGAGCTTCCGCGATGACGTGGAGAGGCCCTCGTCCGTCACGAGATGCGGGCGAGGGCTTTGCGTTTCCCGGTGTCCGGATACCCTGGGGGACGACTGACCTGCACCCGACCCCGACCCTGAGGACCGACGAGCGCCGTGTTCGATACTCTCTCCGACCGCCTTGCCGCGACTTTCAAGAACCTCCGGGGCAAGGGCCGCTTGTCCGAGGCGGACATCGACGCCACGGCACGCGAGATCCGTATCGCCCTGCTCGAGGCCGATGTCGCGCTGCCCGTGGTCCGTGCCTTCATTGCCAACGTCAAGGAGCGGGCGCGCGGCGTCGAGGTCTCCCAGGCGCTGAACCCGGCCCAGCAGGTCGTCAAGATCGTCAACGAGGAGCTCGTCGGCATCCTCGGCGGCGAGACCCGGCGGCTGCGGTTCGCCAAGAACCCGCCCACCGTGATCATGCTCGCCGGTCTGCAGGGTGCCGGTAAGACCACCCTCGCCGGCAAGCTCGGTCTCTGGCTCGAGGGCCAGGGCCACTCGCCGCTGCTCGTCGCCTGTGACCTCCAGCGCCCCAACGCCGTCAACCAGCTGAGCGTCGTCGCCGACCGCGCCGGTGTCGCGGTGTACGCCCCGCAGCCGGGCAACGGCGTCGGTGACCCGGTCCAGGTCGCCAAGGACTCCATCGAGTACGCCCGCTCCAAGCAGTTCGACGTGGTGATCGTCGACACCGCGGGCCGCCTCGGTATCGACCAGGAGCTGATGCAGCAGGCCGCGGACATCCGCGACGCCGTCAGCCCCGACGAGATCCTCTTCGTCGTCGACGCGATGATCGGCCAGGACGCGGTCAACACCGCAGAGGCCTTCCGCGACGGCGTCGGCTTCGACGGTGTGGTGCTCTCCAAGCTCGACGGTGACGCCCGCGGTGGCGCCGCCCTGTCGGTCGCCCATGTCACGGGCAAGCAGATCATGTTCGCGTCGAACGGTGAGAAGCTCGAGGACTTCGACGCCTTCCACCCCGACCGCATGGCGTCCCGCATCCTCGACATGGGTGACCTGCTCACCCTGATCGAGCAGGCGGAGAAGACCTTCACCCAGGAAGAGGCCGCCAAAATGGCCTCCAAGCTGGCGTCCAGCAAGGGTAAGGACTTCACGCTCGACGACTTCCTGGCGCAGATGGAGCAGGTCAGGAAGATGGGCTCCATCTCCAAGCTGCTCGGGATGCTGCCCGGCATGGGGCAGATCAAGGACCAGATCAACAGCATCGACGAGCGGGACGTGGACCGTACCGCCGCGATCATCAAGTCGATGACGCCGCACGAGCGTCAGGAACCGACGATCATCAACGGTTCGCGGCGGGCCCGTATCGCCAAGGGTTCGGGTGTCGAGGTGTCGGCCGTGAAGAACCTGGTGGAGCGGTTCTTCGAGGCGCGCAAGATGATGTCGAAGATGGCGCAGGGCGGCGGCATGCCGGGCATGCCGGGGATGCCCGGCATGGGCGGCGGTGCCGGCCGGCAGAAGAAGCAGGTCAAGCAGGCCAAGGGCAAGCGCAAGAGCGGCAACCCGATGAAGCGGAAGGCCGAGGAGCAGGCCGCGGCGGTCCGTCGCGAGCAGGCGGCGGCGCAGGGTGGCGCGTTCGGGCTTCCGGCCGAGCAGGACGACCAGAACTTCGAGCTGCCGGACGCGTTCAAGAAGTTCACGGGCTGACGTTCTCGGCCCACACACGAAAGGGGCGCCCGCCTTCTCGGTGGGCGTCCCTTTCGTGCGTGCTCAGGCCGCGTGGCGTCCTGGCCGCAGCGTCGATCCGTTGGCGAGTCCCGCCGGGTCCAGTGTCAGCGACTCGGCGGCGGTGGCGCCGACGTCAGCCAGGCTGCTCGCGTCCGGCAGCAGCTCCACACCGTCGGCGCCGGGCCGGTGGATCAGCACGGGGACGTACTCCCTGGTGTGGTAGGCGTGCCCGATCGTCGGGTCGTTGCCGTGGTCGGCGGTGACGATGAGCCGGTCGCCGGGGGCGTCGATCAGCGCGAGGAGCGCGGCGAGCCCCGCGTCGACCTGCTCCAGGAGACGTCCGTAGCGTTCGGTGTCTTGTTGATGTCCTGCCAGGTCGGTCTCCTGGACATTGGCGACGACGAGCGCGTCGCCGGGGGCGCGCACCGCTTCGAGGGTGTGGGTGAGGACGTCCGCGGTCTGCACGGCCGGGTGCCGCTCGGCCGCGTCGCAGGCCAGGATGTCGGCGGCCTTGCCCACCAGGGTGACCGGGATTCCGGCGCGGGCCGCCAGGTCGGGCAGCTGGCGGGTGTGGTCGATGCCGGCGCCGAGGTGCTGCACGGCGAGGCCGCCGTTGCGGTAGAAGCCGGTGGCGGGGGTGTCGAGGCCGACGGTGCCCGCGTCGCCGGGGCGTACGAACTGCGGAAGCGGGCCGTCCGCGTGGCCGCCGACCGCGATGACCCGGGCGACCGGCGCGACCGCGCGTACCGTACGGGCGATGGCGAGGATCCCGCCCGGCCCCTCGAAGGGCAGGTCGTCCAGGCGGCCGGAGGCGTTCCAGTTGATGCCGGGGTCGGCTTCCAGGTTGTCGTGGACGAGCACCGCGCCGTCGACGACGAGAAGCGGCCGGCCGTCCAGCGGTTCGACGCGGTGTCCCGCCGCTTCCAGAGCCGTGGTCACCTCGTCCAGATGCTCGCCGAGCCGGGCCACCGTCACCCGGCTGAAGTCGGCACCCATCATCGTCTGGTGGCCGGCGAACGTGTCGGCGCCGGGGTAGCCCAGGGCGGCCCGGCCCGCTGCGACGGGCAGATGGGTGCGGCGGGCGAGATCCGGATGCGGGTGGACGAGACCGAGCCCCAGCGAGCCGAGCACCGGCAGCCGCAGCGGACGGCCGAAGGCCTCGCGGCAGTGGTCGAGGACATGCCGGCAGGTGTCGGCGGTGAGATCGCCGGGGCGCAGGGTGCCCGCGTCGGGCATGGCGCCGATACCGAATCCGTCAATGACGACGATGACCGTCTTGGCCATGGTGTGCTCCTTACAGGGCCCGGCCCTGGGAGTCGTGGAGCCCGCGCAGCCGAGGGGTTCCGGACGAGAGTCCGGAGACGACGGCGACGGTCGAGCGGGTGACGAAGATCTGGGTACGGAAGGCGAGCAGCGTGGTGTCGCCGAGCCGGACGTCCTGGCCCTCGGCGGGGGCGTCGAGCAGCCGGTAGTAGTCGATGTTCTCGGCGGGGGCGTCCTGCACACCGAGGCGTACGCCGGTGCGCGGCAGCAGGGCGCTGCGGATGTGGGAGCGGGCGTAGAAGCCGCCGCCGTGGAGGGCGGGGCGGCCGTCGTCGAGAGTGTGGGCGATCTCGGTGACGTACACATAGGCGGGCTTCTCGGGCTGGCCCGGGTCGAGTGCGTGCAGCGGAGTGGTGCCGGTGAGGGCGTGGCCCGGCTCGCCGTGGGTGGCGCCGTGGGCGGCGAGCAGCGGCAGGGAGGCCATCGAGGTGGCACTCGGGGCGCTCAGCTTGAGGTCCTCGTGCCCGCGGGCGGCCAGGAGCTCTCGGGCTTTCAAGGCGAGCGTGAAGCTGGGGGTGGCGTACGGCGTTCCGGTCGCCGGGTCGCACAGGACGCACGGGAAGGCGGTGACGCCCGCGATCCGGATGCCGGGCAGCCGCTCGGCGGCCTCGGCGAACGCGTCCAGGCGGGGGAGCGGGACGCCGCCCTCCTGGCCCGGGTAGACAGTGCCCGCGGCGCCCTCGAGCCGTACGAGAATGTCCTGCACCAGGCCCAGCCGCTCGGCGGCCTCGGAGACAGCGCGGGCATTGGCCAGGTCGTAGACGGTGACGGTCTCCGGGCGCCAGGCCAGCATCTCGGGCAGGGCGCGACGGGGGATCTGGACGAGGTGGCCGAGGTTGCCGGCCCGGGCGCCCGCCGCGTGCAGGGTGCGCGCCTCGGGCGGGTCGATGGCGGCGTACTTGGGGATGTGCCGGGCGACGGCTCTGATCAGTTCGGGGTTGCGGCCGAACTGTTTGACGACGAACCAGAGGGAGAGGCCGAGCCGCTGGGCCTCGGCGGCGAGGAGTTCGGCGTTGGCCTCGACGGCGTCGAGATCCATCACATAGGTGTCGGGCGGGATCTCACCGCTCCGGTGGAGGGCGGCCGCGGCGTCGACGAGCTCGGGGTTGCGGGTGAGCACGGTGTCGAGAAACACGGTCAGTCGTCCTTCGGGTCGTTCACTTCGGCAGGCCGGTCGTCCAGTGCGGCGAGCGAGCGGCGCAGGATGTCGACGACGAGATCCGCTCCCGCCCGCATCGGGTTGATGCGTACGGTCCAGTCGGCCAGCTCGGGGGAGTCGTCCAGCGCAGAGCTGGACATCCGGTAGAACAGCGGCGCGATCTCGTAGCGCGAGTTGGAGCCGACGGGGTAGGGCGCGGCTCCGAAGCGTGCGGCGACGGCGGGCAGCTCCTTCGCCACCGGCCGGTCCAGGCGGACCAGCAGACAGCGGTCCTGGGCGTTGGCGATCCGGACCTCGGCGACGCCGACGACTTCCCCGGCGGCCAGTCGCTCGGCGACCTCGGCGCCGACCTCGGACTGGACGGCCCACATGACCGGTACGTGGGTCAGGGCGCGCAGGGCGTCGAGCGCCTGGTGGCCCTGGACCTGGCCGCCGCCGGAGTAGTTGTCGTGGCGGATGTGCCCGACGAGGTCGCGGGCCCCGACCACGACGCCGACGCCTTCGGGGCCGTGCAGCTTGAAAAGGGAGAAGCAGGAGGCGTCGGCCCCCAGCTCCACCCCTGCGGCGGGGGTGCGCATCACGGCGTAGTTGTCGTCGACGAGCGTGCGTACGCCGGCGGCCCGGCAGGCGGCGAGGACATCGGCGGGGTCGTACGAGTCGGCGAGCCGCTGCCGGGTGTGCTGGACGTACGCCCACCGGAACCGGCCGGATGCCAGAGCTTCGCGCAGGGCGGCACCGTCGTTGAAGTCGACCTCGACGGTCCGCACGCCGATACCGCGCAGGGTGACGTCGGTGGTGCGGTAGACGGGCGCCCGGTGGATGAGCAGCGGATCCCCGGCCCGTACGGCGGCGTTGAGCGCCGCGCGGATCGCGCCGGTGCCCGCACCCTGCACCAACGCGGCGTCCTCGGCGCCGAAGAAGTCGGCCAGGACCGCTTCGACGCGAGCGGTGGTGCGGGGACGGCCGAGACCGGGGACGACACCGGCGTCCGCTTCGAAGAGCTGGGGGCCCTCGAAGTGGGCGGCGGTCGCCTCCAGCAGCCGGAACTGCCGGGCGATCGCCTCGTCCAGTGCCACGGTCGCGAGGGGGAATGTCTGCGGTAGTGCCGGGTTCATGATCAGATCTCTTCCACGCCGGCGCCGGCGCCGGTGAGGAAGCGCAGCGGATTGCAGCGGGTCATCAGGTCGATCAGGCCGTCGTCGACGCCGGCGGCCCGGGCCTTGGGCAGGAAGCTCCGGAAGAGATGCCCGTACCCCTGGCCGCCCTCCGTGCGCAGGTAGCCGTGGCGGGAGATGTCGCAGCTCAGCAGGGCCCGGTCGGCGTGCCCGGCCTCCAGAAGGGCGAGCAGCAGCCGCAGCCGGGTGTCGTCGCTCTGATAGCTGTCCTTGCCGACGGTGTCGAACGCGACGTACGCACCGCTCGCCGCGATCTCCCGGTGCACGGCCGGATCGTCGAGGAGGTCCTGGTGGCCGATGCTGATGCGATGCGGCTCCACGCCCTCGGCGGTGAGGAGCTCCAGCTGGGCGAGGCCGCCACGGCCGAGCTGCGCATGGGTGGCGACGGAGAGCCCGGTGGCGGCCGCGGCCCGCGCGGCGGCCCGCAGCACTTTCGTCTCGGCGGCGGTGGGTGTGTCGCCGTGGCTGCCGATCTCTCCGAGGACGCCGGGGCGGATCCCGGTGGAGCCGATGCCCGTGTCGATCTCGCGGACGAGGGTGGCGGTGAGCTCGTCGACGTCGGCGGCGGCGATCTCGGGAGTGTGGAACGGCTCGTAGTACCACCCGGTGGCGACGACGACGGCGACCTGCGCGTCCCGGGCGATCCGGGCCAGGGCGGCGGCGTCCCGGCCCATGCCGCGGCAGGTCAGCTCGACGACGAGGCCGAGCCCGAACTCCTCCCGGAGGGCGGCGAGCTCGGCAGTGACGGCCGCGGCATGCCGGTCCGGATGGAGGACGGCCGCGCCGTCGCCCCGGTGGTCGAGGTCGAGGACGAGGTGCTCATGGACGAGGGCGGGGCCGCGCACCGAGCCGGGGGCGAGATCGCCGACGACCGTACGGAGCATGGGCTGCGGGGCGGTGCTGTGCATGGTGATGGGTCCTTCCTGGCGTACGTGCCCCGGCCTCAGCCCTTGATCGGGGTGAACAGGTCGAGCCAGTACAGGACGTTGAGGAGGATTCCGCCGACGATCACCGCTGTCGGAGCGGCGGCCATCCGCACCACCGGCCGGCCCATCGCGTCGTTCAGCAGGTAGAGCCCGCCGACGACGAGGATCCCGAGTCCGCCGCCCATGGCGTTGGCGGCCATCAGCGAGCCGAAGAGGATCGCGAGCTGCAGCGTGTCACCGATCGCGCTGCGCAGGTGCTCCGAGGAGTCGCGGACGCTGGGCAGCTTGCCGAGGACCTTGCCGATGGAGGAGAGGGCCAGCACCTCGACGGCGAACACGGCGGCGCCGACGATCGCAGCGAGGAACGGGTTCGGCATCAGATAGCCGATCGGATACACCAGCGTGAACCCCGCGATGCCGTACGCGCCCGACGCGAGCGCGGTAGTCGCGATGAGCGGGATGAAGCCGAAGACCCGGTAGAAGTCGACCTGGGCGGCTTCCGTGTACTGCCCCTTGGCGATCAGGAAGCTGGTCGCCTCGCCGCCGCCGAATATATGCATCTGCGCCAGCACACAGACTCCGGCACCCAGCACCATGAAGAGCGGCAGATACCTGCGCAGCCGGGCCGCGCTCGCGCTGAACAGGGAGGCCATCGGGTCGTCGTCCAGGACGATCGCGGTGACGCCCGCGGCCTTGTCGGCCTTGCGCTGCTTCATGTCCTTGGCGACGGCCAGGGCGATCAGCACCAGCACGCCGACAGCCATGGCCAGCGCACCGGCGAACATCTTCGGCCAGACCTTCATGGTGAGGACGACCAGCGCGAGTTCGAGACCCCCCGCGACGCCGCCCCACTTGCGGCCGAACTGCTTGGTGATCGCGAGCACCGGGAACAGCGTGAAGAGGAACAGGATCGGCGTCGACATCTGCTGCATCGCGGTGATGAAGTCGACCGGCAGATCGTGTGCCACGTTGTTTGCGCCGTTCAGGCCGAAGACGACGACCGCACCCCAGGCGCCGCCGAGGATCGGCGCGAGCCACTTCTTCGGCGCCAGCAGGCCGAGGATGTCGGTGGGGAGGAAGACGAGCCACGGGTTCAGCACACCGGTGGAGAGCGCCATGGGTGCGCCGAGTCCGAAGATGAACCCGGCGGACAGTCCGAAGGAGACCGCCGTCGTGGCGCTGCGCGTGGTGCGCCCCTGGATGAAGTCCAGCAGGAACGGGCGTACGCCGTCGTTGAAGACGGCCAGCGCCATGTGCGAGATGTACGCGGTCAGCGCACAGAGGGCTATCACGGTCAGCTGCTGGGCCAGTGTGAAATCGAGGCCGGCACCGGCGGCGAGTGTGGTGCTCACAGAGTCACTCCTTTGTGCCCGGGGTGTTCAGGAACAGGTGGCCGGGGTCAGCCGCGGGCGGCGATGGCGCGCGCCATGAGGGGGGCGATGACGTCGATCTGGTCCATCGAGAATCCGAAGACCTTCTTGCCGTCGGTGAGGAGGGCGGCGACCTCGTCCTCGGTGGGGACGCTGCGCCCGAAGGTGTGGCAGGCGGCCGAGCCCATCAGGCCGACGAGCACGCCGAGGGAGGCGCCGGCGCCGGTGTGACAGGTGCCGAGGTAGTAGTCGGCCTGTCCGACGCGCAGCTTCATCGCGGCGTCCATGTCGCTGGAGGCGACGATGTCGATGCCGTCGATCCCGAGCTGCTTGATCGTGTCGGTGACCTCGGCCTTGCCGACACCGCCGGTGAGGATCTTCGTCATGGCTGGTCCTTCTCTCTCTGGGGCTGGGAGGGGTGGGGTCAGGAGGCAGGGGCGGCCGGTGAGTGCCGGGCGAGCACGGCGAGGTGCATGCCGAGGAAGTTGATCTCGGAGTCGGGGAGCGCCGCGCCGAGCTCCTGCTCGGCCCGCTCGGAGATGGCGCGGGCGCGCGCGACGGCGTGGGGATGTCCGGCCAGTTCGGCGGCGATCTGGTCGTCGGTGAGGAACTGCTCGATCGGTTCGCCGTTGAGGAGCCGGGTGAGGGCCATCATCAGATGGCTGGTCAGCATTCCGGCGCTGGCTTCGGTGACGGTGCGTCCGTCGGCTTCGAGGGCGGCCAGTTCGGCGGCGACGAAGTCAGCGACTTCGGGCTTGACCTGGCCGCCTTCGCGGAATAGCTGGATCCGCAGTGCGAGCTGGTCGTCCATGACGATCCTCCTGAAATCGACAGAAACCGGGATTCTGTATTCTTGGGTGATCCGATGCCGCAGGCCGCCGGGCCTGCTCGCACCGGATCCGCCGGGTCAGTACGAGGGCACGCGCTCGCCCTTCAGTACCTCGGTCTGCAGCCGGGTCACCAGCGAGAGATCGAGCGACTCCCGGACGGCGGCAAGAGCCTTCGCTCCGCCGCTCCGGCCGATGATTGCCGCGCTGGAGTTGCGCAGCGTCAGCTCGCGGGTGACCTCGTCGCCGAGCGGAAGCACGTCGACCCCGAGCCCGATCCGGTCCTGCACCTCGTCCAGGTTCCAGACGGTGGCGTCGACCTCGTCACGCGCGAAGAGGTCGGGCAGCTGCATGTATGAGGCCTCGCGCCACTCGATGTCCTCGCGGCCGGCGAAGACCCGCTCGACCAGCATCCGCAGGTCCTCGGAGGCGTGGTCGACCGCCACCCGCAGCCCGGGGGAGCCGAGGTCTGCGCCGTGCCGCAGCA
Source organism: Streptomyces sp. NPDC005181 (assembly GCF_040608395.1). Taxonomy (NCBI): domain Bacteria; kingdom Bacillati; phylum Actinomycetota; class Actinomycetes; order Kitasatosporales; family Streptomycetaceae; genus Streptomyces; species Streptomyces sp. NPDC005181. Next base: position 68,418 of record NZ_JBEXID010000031.1, on the reverse strand, counting down.
GCATGCCGTGCGCACCGACATAGGTGGCGGGACCGAGGTCGGCGACCAGCTCCACCGGATGCTCGGCGATCAGCTGGTCGGCCGCGAAGCGGGAGAGGACGACCAGGTCGACCTTGCCTTCGAGGAGTGCGGCGGTACGGGCCCCGGCGCCGCGCATGAAGGTGATGGCAAACGGTGCGCCGGCCGCTTCGAAGGCGCCGCGCAGCCCGGTCGCCAGACCCTCGTACCGGCGTGAGTACGGCAGGGGCATCGCGGCGAGCAGGGTGCCGAGGCCGGAGAGCCGCCAGAGCACGGAGCGGTCCGAGCGGACGAGGAAGGTGCCGAGATGGCCGCGGGCGGTCGTCTCGATGGCGCCGGATTCCTCCAGCAGCTGCAACGCCGCCTGGACGGTGCCGTTTCCGCAGCCCAGCTCCTCGGCGAAGTCGCGGACCCGGGGCAGGCGGGTGTCCGGCTCGTGGTTGAGGAGCAGGACGGCGAGCTGCTGGGCGGCGAGGCCATTGCGGGTGAGGAAGCGTTCGTCGGTGACGTTCACAGATCGAACAGTAAACAGGATTCTGGATACTCACAAGGGTTCACGCGTCCGCGCGCCGATGTCCCCCCATGGGCCCACCGGACGGGCCCCCGGAGGCTCTGGTGCTTAATGTCGCCTCAAGGTCGTCGGCAGAGGAGCGCGCGTGACCAGTCCCGTACCGCCACGCGATCGGACCGACCAGCCATGGCGCTCCGAAGGCGCCCCACCGCCCCCTCCGCCGCGCCGGAAGATGCCGGGCGGCTGGGGCGGACTGCTGCTCACCGCGCTGGCCGTCTATCTGATCACCAACCTGGTGCTCTCCTTCTTCAACGGCAGGAACGAACCGACCATTGCCTACACGGAGTTCAGCAAGCAGGTCACGGCGGGCAACGTCTCCAAGATCTACTCCAAGGGCGACGCCATCCAGGGGCAGCTGACGAAGGAGGCGAAGGTCCCCGGCAGCGACAAGACGTATACCAAGTTCGTCACCCAGCGGCCCGCCTTCGCCGACGACAACCTCTGGGCCGAGCTGCTCAAGGACGATGTCACCGTCACCGCGGAACCGGTCGTCCAGCAGCGCAGCTTCCTGGCCAATCTGCTGATCTCCCTGGCCCCGATCCTGCTGCTCGTCCTGCTCTGGGTCTTCATCGCCCGCCGGATGTCCGGAGGGTTCGGCGGCGTCGGCGCACTGGGCCGCAAGGCCCCGCCCAGACCGGTCGAACTGGAGGGTGCCAAGCGCACCACCTTCGAGGACGTGGCCGGGATCGACGAGGTCGAGGGCGAACTCAACGATGTCGTCGACTTCCTGAAGAACCCGCAGGAGTACCGGAAGATGGGCGCCCGGATGCCCGGGGGAGTGCTGCTCGCGGGCCCGCCCGGCACCGGCAAGACGCTGCTCGCGCGGGCCGTCGCGGGAGAGGCCGGGGTGCCGTTCTTCTCCGCCTCCGCCTCCGAGTTCATCGAGATGATCGTCGGCGTCGGTGCGAGCCGGGTGCGGGAACTCTTCGCCGAGGCCCGCAAGGTCGCCCCCGCCATCGTCTTCATCGACGAGATCGACACCATCGGCCGGGCGCGCGGCGGCGGCTCCGGCATGGGCGGCCACGACGAGCGCGAACAGACGCTGAACCAGATCCTCACCGAGATGGACGGCTTCTCCGGATCGGAAGGCGTCGTCGTCCTCGCCGCGACCAACCGGGCCGACGTCCTCGACCCGGCGCTCACCAGGCCCGGCCGCTTCGACCGGATCGTCCAGGTGAGTCCACCGGACCGGGGCGGCCGGGAGGCGATCCTGAAGATCCACACCCGGCAGATCCCGCTCTCCGAGGACGTCAGTCTCGGCCAGGTGGCCCGCACGACCCCCGGCATGACCGGTGCGGACCTCGCCAACCTCGCCAACGAGGCCGCCCTGCTCGCTGTCAAGCGCAAGAAGTCCGAGGTCAACCAGGCCGATCTGTCCGACGCTCTGGAGAAGGTCCAGCTCGGAGCCGAACGACCGCTGGTCATGCCGGAGGAGGAGCGCCGCAGGACCGCGTACCACGAGAGCGGCCACGCCCTCCTCGGGATGCTCCAGCCCGGCGCCGACCCGGTCCGCAAGGTCACCATCGTGCCGCGCGGCCGGGCCCTCGGCGTCACCCTCTCGACGCCGGAGGCCGACAAGTACGCGTACACCGAGGACTATCTGCGCGGCCGCATCATCGGCGCTCTCGGTGGCATGGCCGCGGAACAGCTGGTCTACGGAGTGGTCACCACGGGCTCGGAGAGCGACCTGGAACAGGTCACCGGTCTGGCGCGTGGAATGGTCGGGCGCTGGGGGATGAGCGAAAGAGTCGGCAGACTGACGGCGATCCCGGGCGACGCCCAGCAGGCGTACGGACTCTCGGCGGCGCCGGCCACGCTGGACGTGGTGGACCACGAGATGCGGCGCATCGTCGACGAGTGCTACATCGAGGCGCAGCGGCTGCTGCGCGAGCACCGGGAGCAGCTGGACACGCTGGCTTCGGCGCTGCTGCAGAACGAGACGCTGGACGAGGAGGCGGCCTACCGGGCGGCAGGCGTCGCGCGCCTGGCCAAGCACTGAGAGCCGCCCGGCCGGGCGCGGAGCCCTTTCTGCGGAGCACCCTTCCAGGGCGCGGAGCCCTTCTAGGGAGTGGTGCAGACGAGATAGCGGAAGACATTCGGCATCCAGACCGTGCCGTCCCGGCGCCGGTGCGGATGCAGTGCCTCCGCGACCTCCTTCTCCACCTGGGACCGGTCCGTCGCCCGTACCGCCGCGTCGAACAGCCGGGTCGACAGCAGCCCACGCACCGCGCTGTCCATGTCCGCGTACCCGAACGGGCACGCCACCCGTCCCGAGCCGTTCGGATTGAGCCCGACCCGGAAGGCGACCTCTTCCAGGTCGTCCCGGCGCGCCGGGCGCCAGCCGCCCGTGCGGGGCGCACGCACCCCGTCGCCGAGCCGCGTCGCCACCCGCAGCACCGCCGCGGTGGCACACCGTTCGGGCGGGCCCCATCCGGCCAGCACCACCGAGCTGCCCCGGGCGACCAGCGGAACAGTGGTCTCCAGCTCCGGCTTCAGCCCTTCGGAGTCGCCCGCCGAGCAGCCGATCGGGGTGAACACGGTGAGCAGGTTGTACGGGGGGCCTCCGGGCCGGGCGGCAACGGACGGATCACCGTCGAGGAGCACCGGCAGGCCGTCCCGGGCCCGCTCGGGCCCGGGGTCGGGCAGCAGCCGTTCGCGGGCCAGAGCAAGACGTTCACGGTCGGTGTCGACGCCGGTGACGTGCGCCCCGCGGGCGGCCGCCATCAGCAGCGCAAGCCCGGAACCGCAGCCGAGGGAGAGCATCCGTGTACCGGCTCCGATTTCGAGCCGCTCGTACACCGCTTCGTACAGCGGCGCGAGCATGCGTTCCTGGATCTCGGCCCAGTCACGGGCACGGGTTCCGGGGTCCACCGGGGCGGACGGATCCGCCTGCCTGTAGTGCCGGACGAGCGTTGGTGTCATGAAAGCGCCCCAATCCGCCGAGAAGTCGGTCGTACCCGAGTGGACGGCCCCCGTGTGTCTGCGCGCCCGCACTCCCCCGTAAGTCAGAGAACTCCGCATCCGCGGCTTCGTCCAGGGGGTCGGAGGGCAATGGTTGCGCGCTACGGTTGTGCGCCCCGGGGGACACGTCGTGCGCCCCCGGATACAGGCCACGAAGGCCGGTCCCGTCGCTCCGTGCGGAGCGTGATGTCGCCGTACGATGCGCGCCATGGCAAAGGCACCCGTTCTCACACCCCAGGCCGAGGACTTTCCCCGCTGGTACCAGGATCTGATCAACAAGGCCGAACTCGCGGACAACGGTCCGGTGCGCGGCACCATGGTCATCCGACCGTACGGATACGGCCTGTGGGAGCGGATGCAGCAGGAGATGGATGCCCGTATCAAGGAGGCGGGCGCCCAGAACGCCTACTTCCCGCTCTTCATCCCCCAGTCTTACCTGACACGCGAAGCGGAGCACGTCGAGGGCTTCGCACCCGAGCTCGCCATCGTCACCCACGGCGGCGGCAAGGCCCTCGAAGAGCCCGTGGTGGTGCGGCCGACGTCCGAAACGATCATCAATGAGTACTTCTCGAAATGGGTCCAGAGCTACCGGGATCTGCCCCTGCTGATCAACCAGTGGGCCAACGTCGTCCGCTGGGAGATGCGCCCGCGGATCTTTCTCCGTACGACGGAGTTCCTCTGGCAGGAGGGCCACACCGCCCACGCCTCGTACGAGGACGCCCGGGAGTACGCCGCCTACATCCACCGGGACGTCTACGCGGACTTCATGACCAACGTCCTCGGCATCGATGTGGTGCTCGGCCGCAAGACCCCCAGCGAGCGGTTCGCCGGCGCCATCAACACGCTCACCCTCGAAGCGATGATGGGCGACGGCAAGGCTCTGCAGATGGGTACGAGCCATGAACTCGGCACCAATTTCGCCAAGGCCTTCCACACCCGGTACCTGTCCCAGGAGGGCCGGCAGGAGCTGGTCTGGCAGACCTCCTGGGGCTCCTCGACCCGGATGGTCGGCGGTCTGATCATGTCGCACGGCGACGACCGGGGGCTCCGCGTTCCGCCGCGGCTTGCTGCCGTCCAGGCGGTCGTCCTCGCGATCAAGGAGGACGAAGCCGTCCTCACCGCGGTCCGCTCCATCGGCGACCGGCTGCGCGCCGCCGGCATCCGGGTCCAGGTAGACGACCGCACGGACACCCCGTTCGGCCGACGCGCCGTCGACTGGGAGCTGAAGGGCGTACCGGTACGGATCGAGGTCGGCCCGCGCGATCTGGAGAACGGCACGGCGATGCTGGCCCGCCGCATCCCCGGCGGGAAGGAGCCGGTCCCGATCGAGGCGCTGGCAGCCCTGCTGCCGGCCGTCCTGGAGGAGGACCAGGCGACCCTGCTGCGTGAGTCCCGGGCCCGCCGCACCTCCCGTACCAGCGAGGCGGCCACCGTCGAGGAGGCCGCGCAGGCGGCGGCCGCGGGCGGCTGGGCCCGCATTCCGTGGGACGTCCTCGGCCCGGCAGGGGAGGCCCGGCTCGCGGAGCAGGGAGCCTCGGTGCGGTGTCTGGTGGCCGAGGACGGGTCGGTGCCGCAGTCCGACGACGCCCCGGGTAGTGTCGCCCTCGTGGCCCGCGCCTACTGACGCCCGACGGCGTCCACGGAACGTTCCGGCCCTCCGGCGCGCAGGCGCTGACTACGCGCCGGGCGTACGCGTCGCTACGTCCCGGCTTCGTGCGAGCTGTGAGAGTTCTCCGCAGATCAGCGCACCTGCCCTCGTCAGGACCCATGAATGGCAACTGACTGGTACGTGCAAAATATTTGGGATGGCCCGGAATCGGAACACCGGGGCACTCAGGCTCGTTGTCACGACGTGAGCACGACACCACCTGTACTTGCCGCAGAGCTGGCGCAGGCGTGGGCCGACATTCAGCGGTACCACCCCGAGCTGCCCGATCTTGCCGCGCCCGAGTCCCTGATCGGAGAGTCCTCGTCCGCCTGTGGCGCCGAGCTCTCCTTCGAGCGACTGCTGCATGAGGCAGTCCATGGCATCGCCGCCGCCCGAGGTGTCCGTGACACCTCCCGCGCCGGCCGCTACCACAACAGACGATTCCTTGCGATCGCCGAGGAGCTGGGCCTCGACCATGCCGAGGAGCCCCATCCCAGCAGTGGCTTCTCCCTGGTCACGCTCAACCCCGAGGCCAAGCGCCGGTACCGGCCGACGATCGAGCGACTGCAGCGCGCCCTCAAGGCGCACACGGTCGCCACCGCCGCCGACACCAAACGCTCGTTCCGCGGGCCGGCCGCCCGGCACGGCTCCTCCGGAGGCGGCGTGCGGGTCAAGGCCGTCTGCGACTGCGGACGCAACGTCCGGGTCGTACCGTCGGTCCTCGCCCAGGCGCCGATCGTCTGCGGTGGCTGCGGAAAGCCCTTCCGTATCCCGGAAGCGGCGGTCGCGGTGGGGTGACTCGATGTGGTGTGGCACAATGGCTAGCTGTACTCGACAGCCGCACAGGAACCCTCTCGCCTCCGGCTGACGCGTCCATCGGGCACCCGAGTACCGCAACCCCACGTGGCATCTTCGTTGTGCCCAACCACGTCATAGACCAGGAGACACCACTTCCGTGGCAGTCAAGATCAAGCTGAAGCGTCTGGGCAAGATCCGTTCGCCTCACTACCGCATCGTCGTCGCCGACTCCCGTACCCGCCGTGACGGCCGGGCCATCGAGGAGATCGGCCTGTACCACCCGGTGCAGAACCCGTCGCGCATCGAGGTCAACTCGGAGCGTGCGCAGTACTGGCTGTCCGTCGGCGCCCAGCCGACCGAGCCGGTTCTCGCGATCCTGAAGCTCACCGGTGACTGGCAGGCCCACAAGGGTCTCCCGGCCCCCGCGCCGCTGCTGCAGCCGGAGCCCAAGGCTGACAAGCGCGCCCTGTTCGAGGCCCTGGTCAAGGACACCGGCGAGGAGTCCAAGGGCGAGGCCATCACGCAGAAGGCGAAGAAGTCCGACAAGAAGGCGGACGAGGCTGCTGACGCTGCCGCGCCCGCCGAGTCGACCGAGGCCTGAGCATGCTCGAGGAGGCTCTCGAGCACCTCGTGAAGGGCATCGTCGACAACCCCGACGATGTGCAGGTCGCCTCGCGCAACCTGCGCCGTGGTCGTGTGCTCGAGGTCCGGGTCCATCCCGATGACCTCGGCAAGGTGATCGGCCGCAATGGCCGCACCGCACGCGCGCTGCGAACCGTTGTGGGCGCCATCGGCGGCCGTGGCATCCGCGTCGACCTCGTCGATGTGGACCAGGTTCGCTGACAGAGTTGAACACCGGCACGGGCCGGGGAGGGCCATGCGCCCGCCCCGGCCCGTCGTCGTATGACAGGAGAGACACAAGGTGCAGCTGGTAGTTGCGCGGATCGGCCGCGCCCACGGCATCAAGGGTGAGGTCACCGTTGAGGTGCGTACGGACGAGCCGGAGCTCAGGCTCGGCCCCGGGGCCCGACTGGCCACCGAACCGGCAGCGAACGGACCGCTGACGATCGAGACCGGACGGGTGCACAGCGGCAGGCTGCTGCTGCGTTTCGAGGGCGTACGGGACCGCACGGCGGCCGAGGCCCTCCGGAATACCCTGCTGATCGCCGACGTCGATCCGGCGGAGCTCCCGGAGGACCCCGAGGAGTTCTACGACCACCAGCTCATCGACCTCGATGTGGTCCTCGCCGACGGTACCGAGATCGGCCGGATCAGCGAGATCTCGCATCTGCCGTCCCAGGACCTCTTCATCGTGGAGCGCCCGGACGGCAGCGAGGTGATGATCCCGTTCGTCGAGGAAATCGTCAGCGAGATCGATCTGGAGGAGCAGCGCGCGGTCATCACCCCGCCGCCCGGCCTGATCGACGACAGCCAGGCCGTGATCGTCTCCTCGCGGGACGAAGAGGCCTCCGAGCCGGGGAACGACGCCTGATGCGGCTCGACGTCGTCACGATCTTCCCCGAGTACCTGGAGCCGCTGAACGTCTCGCTCGTCGGCAAGGCCCGCGCCCGCGGCCGCCTCGATGTGCATGTGCACGATCTGCGGGACTGGACGTACGACCGGCACAACACGGTCGACGACACGCCGTACGGCGGTGGTCCCGGCATGGTCATGAAGACCGGGCCGTGGGGCGACGCCCTGGACGAGACCCTGGCGGACGGATACGAGGCCGGGGCGCACTCCCCGGTGCTCGTGGTGCCCACACCCAGCGGCCGCCCCTTCACCCAGGAGCTGGCCGTGGAGCTCTCCGAGCGGCCGTGGCTGATCTTCACCCCGGCCCGCTACGAGGGCATCGACCGCCGGGTGATGGACGAGTACGCCACGCGTATGCCGGTCGTCGAGGTCTCCATCGGGGACTATGTGCTGGCCGGCGGGGAAGCCGCCGTACTGGTCATCACGGAGGCAGTGGCCCGGCTGCTGCCCGGTGTGCTCGGCAACGCCGAGTCGCACCGTGACGACTCCTTCGCGCCCGGCGCCATGGCCAATCTGCTGGAGGGGCCGGTCTTCACCAAGCCGCCCGAGTGGCGCGGCCGGCGCATTCCGGACGTCCTGCTCAGCGGTCACCACGGGAAGATCGCACGCTGGCGGCGGGACGAGGCGTTCCGCCGCACCGCGGTCAACCGGCCCGATCTCATCGAGCGTTGCGAGGCGAGCGCCTTCGACAAGAAGGACCGTGAGATCCTCTCCATCCTCGGCTGGTCACCGGAGCCCGGCGGCCGATTTTGGCACAGGCCCGAAGGCATGGAACAATAGGCCGCTGCTGTACGTCCGGTGTGCGCCCCTGCCACAGGGGGAACGACGCCCATCCGACGCGATCAGCACCCCCAATTCCTTACGATCTCCCGTCGATGACCTGTGGCATCGGCGAAGAAAGCAGACAACATGGCTTCCCTGCTCGATGGCCTCAATGCCGCCTCCCTGCGTACGGACGTCCCGGCGTTCCGCCCCGGTGACACCGTCAACGTCCACGTGCGAGTGATCGAGGGCAACCGCTCCCGTATCCAGCAGTTCAAGGGCGTAGTCATCCGCCGCCAGGGCTCTGGCGTCAGCGAGACCTTCACGGTCCGCAAGGTCTCCTTCAGCGTCGGCGTCGAGCGCACCTTCCCGGTGCACAGCCCGATCTTCGAGAAGATCGAGCTCGTCACCCGCGGTGACGTCCGCCGCGCGAAGCTGTACTTCCTCCGTGAGCTGCGCGGCAAGGCCGCGAAGATCAAGGAGAAGCGCGACAGGTGAGCTAGCTCCCAGGTCCACAGCACAGCCGGTTAAGCTCTGGCTGCGATGGACACGGAAGCAAAGACCACGGAGCGCGACCGCTCCTCCGCACCCGAAGCAGGGTCGGAGGAGAGGTCGCGCTCTTCGCGTATCCCGGACCGGTTCGCCACGATGTCGTGGCGGCGGACAGCCGCGCTCGGCGCCGGCTGCGCGGTCTTCCTGCTGCTGTTCAGCACCTATGTGCTGCAGCCCTTCCTGATCCCCAGTGGCTCGATGGAGTCCACGCTGCGGGTGGGGGACCGGGTGCTTGTGAACAAACTGGCGTACCGTTTCGGCTCCGTGCCGCAGCGCGGCGATGTGGTGGTCTTCGACGGCACCGGATCCTTCGTGCAGGAGAAGCCCGGGGAGAACCCCGTCGCCGCGCTGGCGCACGGCGTGGCGGCGTCCCTGGGGCTCGCGGAGCCCGCCGAGACCGACTTCGTGAAGCGGGTGGTGGGCGTGGGTGGCGACCGGGTGGTCTGCTGCGACAAGCGGGGCAGGGTCGAGGTGAACGGCCGGCCGGTGGACGAGGAGTACCTGTATCAGGGCGACGCGCCGTCCAGGGCGGAGTTCGACATTGTCGTCCCCGAGGGCACGCTGTGGATGATGGGCGACCACCGCAGCAACTCCCGCGACTCCCGCGACCATCTGGGCGAGCCGGGCGGCGGCATGGTACCGGTCGGCAGGGTGATCGGCCGGGTGGACTGGATCGGCTGGCCACTGGGCCGACTGGGCCCGCTGGCGGACACCGCCGCCTTCGACGGCGTACGGATACCGGGCGGGACCCATGGGTAACCGCGGGCGCGCCGGCCGCGCCTCGGACCCCGGCACTCCGCTGCCGACCGGCAGCAGGCCGACGGCCGCACGCTCGCTGCCGACCCGGGCGGAGCGGCGCAAGCTGGCCCGCAAGGTCAAACGGCGGCGGCGCAGGTCGGCCGTGAAGGAGATCCCCCTCCTGATCACCGTGGCGCTGCTCATCGCGCTCGTTCTCAAGTCCTTCCTGGTGCAGGCCTTCGTGATCCCGTCCGGATCGATGGAGCAGACCATCCGGATCGGCGACCGGGTGCTCGTCGACAAGCTGACGCCGTGGTTCGGTACGAAGCCCCAGCGCGGCGATGTCGTCGTCTTCAAGGACCCGGGCGGCTGGCTTCGGCAGGAGAACGTCGAGAAGAAGGATCCGCCCGTCGTCGTCAAACAGGTGAAGGAAGGACTTACCTTCATCGGACTGCTGCCGTCCGACGACGAACAGGATCTGATCAAGCGCGTGGTCGCCGTCGGCGGCGACACCGTGAAGTGCTGCGACAAGGACGGCAAGGTCACCGTCAACGGTGTTCCGCTCGATGAGCCCTATCTGCATCCGGGCAATCCGCCCTCCACACTCAAATTCGAGGTAAAGGTTCCGGCCGGCCGAATCTTCGTGATGGGCGACCATCGCTCCAATTCCGCCGATTCGCGCTTCCATCTGGATGAGCCCGATCACGGCACGGTCTCCGAGGACGAGGTCGTGGGACGGGCTGCCTTCATCGCCTGGCCCTTCGGCCACTGGCGGAGACTGGAGGAACCGCCGACATTTGCCTCGGTCCCGGACGCGCGCGCCGGGTCGCCGGCTGCGTACGGACTGTCGAATAGTGTGTCCTCCCAGGATCTCAATGGAATGGTCCGGCTCCCGACCCCTGCGGAACTCCCGCTCGTTATGGGAGTGGTGGGCCTGCGCCGAATGGGTCGCAGGCGGTGGCACGGAGTGAGGAGTGGATGTGGGGGATTTGGCGGTCGGCGCACGATCCGGACACGACGAACCCGAGGACCGGCCGGAGAAACCGGAGATCGGCGAATCCTCCGAGGTGGCGGGCCGGACGGAGAGTGACGGCGACTCCCCGGACAGCGGCGGTACGGCTCCGAGGAACCCACGCTCCTTCTGGAAGGAACTGCCCCTGCTCATCGGCATCGCACTGATTCTGGCGCTGCTGATCAAGACGTTCCTGGTGCAGGCGTTCTCGATTCCCTCGGACTCGATGCAGGACACCCTCCAGCGGGGCGACCGGGTCCTGGTCGACAAGCTGACCCCGTGGTTCGGCTCGGAGCCCCAGCGGGGTGAGGTCGTGGTCTTCCACGACCCGGGCGGCTGGCTGGAGAGCGCCCAGACGCCGGAACCGAATGTGGCGCAGAAGTTCCTCAGCTTCATCGGACTGATGCCGTCCGCCGAGGAGAAGGACCTGATCAAGCGGGTCATCGCGATCGGTGGCGACACGGTGGAGTGCAAGGAGAACGGGCCGGTCACGGTCAATGGCGTGGTGCTGGACGAGACGTCGTTCATCTACCCGGGCAACACCCCCTGCAATGACGAGCCGTTCGGCCCGATCAAGGTGCCCGAGGGCCGTATCTGGGTCATGGGCGACCACCGCCAGAACTCCCTCGACTCGCGCTACCACCAGGAGCTGCCCGGCCAGGGCACGGTCTCCACGGACGAGGTTGTCGGCCGGGCCATCGTGGTCGCATGGCCGATCAACCGCTGGGCGACCCTGCCGATCCCGAGCACATTCGACCAGCCGGGGATCAATGCGGCGAAGGGGCTGGTGCCGGGAGCACTCGGTGTAACCGGAGCACTGCCCCTCGTGTTGTGGCGTCACAAGAGGCTGACCAGCAGGCGTACCGCCGGGTAGGGTGCCGACTCGGATCAGCGATTGTCGATCTCCGAGGTGGGGGACGCTGGGATGAGTGGAACAGGACGTACGGGTGACGGCCACGGCCGGCTCGGCAGCATGCTGTCGGGGCTGGCCGTGGCCGTCGGCTGTGTGCTCTTCCTCGGCGGGTTCGCCTGGGGGGCGGTCGTGTACGCGCCGTACACCGTGCCGACCGCGTCGATGACGCCGACGGTGAATGCGGGAGACCGGGTCCTCGCGGAGCGGGTGGACGGCGACGAGGTGCGCCGGGGCGACGTGGTGGTCTTCAAGGACCCGGCCTGGGGCAATATGCCGATGGTCAAGCGGGTCGTCGGAATCGGCGGCGACAAGATCGCCTGCTGCGAGAAGAACGGCCGGCTCACCGTCAACGGCAAACCCATTGAGGAACCGTATCTGCAGACACAGGGCCTCGCCTCGGTGAAGAGCTTCACGGCGGACGTGCCCAAGGGACAGCTCTTCCTCCTCGGGGACGAGCGCAGCGGCTCGATGGACTCCCGGGTCCATCTCGACGACCCAGGACAGGGGTCGGTGCCGCGCAGCGCCGTGCAGGCCCGGGTGGACGCCATCGCCTGGCCGATGGACGGCATGGTCGAGCGGCCGCAGGCGTTCGCCGCTCTACCCGGCGGGGTATCGGCCCCCGGCCCGCTGAAGCTCCAGCTCGAGGCCGTGGTGGCGGGCATGGTGCTCATCGTCGGTGGCGCCGCGTACGGTCCGATCGCCGCACGGTCCGCACGCAGGAGGAGCGGACAGGACCGAAGGGTGCCTGCCGGTGCCCACTGAGAGGCGGAAGGTCGCCCGGGTGGTCCTGCTCGACCCCGACGAACGCGTTCTGCTCGTGCACGGATATGAACCGGAGGATCCCACGAGCACCTGGTGGTTCACCCCCGGCGGCGGTCTGGAGGGCGACGAGAGCCGGGAGCAGGCGGCCCTGCGCGAGCTGGCCGAGGAGACGGGGATCACCGATGTCGAGCTGGGTCCGGTGCTCTGGCAGCGGATCTGCTCCTTCCCGTTCGACGGGCGGCGCTGGGACCAGGACGAGTGGTACTTCCTGGCACGTACGACGCAGACCGCGACGGACCTGAGCGGGCTGACCGGACTGGAACAGCGCAGTGTCGCGGGTCTGAGGTGGTGGACCTCCGCCGAACTGTCGGTGGCGCGTGAGACGGTGTACCCGACCAGACTCGCCGAGCTGCTGCGCACGCTGCTCGAAGAGGGTCCGCCGCGTACGCCACTGGTTCTGGCCCCCGAAATCGTCTAAGCGTCCAGGGGCGCCGGAGCCTGGCGCACAATAGGTGGACGCACGGCTGAAGGGGAACATGCCAATGAGCGCCGAGGACCTCGAGAAGTACGAGACCGAGATGGAGCTGAAGCTCTACCGGGAGTACCGCGATGTCGTCGGTCTGTTCAAATATGTGATCGAGACCGAACGGCGCTTCTACCTCACCAACGACTACGAGATGCAGGTGCACTCGGTCCAGGGTGAGGTGTTTTTTGAGGTGTCCATGGCGGACGCCTGGGTCTGGGACATGTACCGGCCCGCACGATTCGTCAAACAGGTACGCGTGCTGACGTTCAAGGATGTCAACATCGAGGAGCTCAACAAGAGCGACCTCGAACTGCCGGGCGGCTGAGCCGCTGGGGCGCCCCTCGGTCGGTCCTCCTTACGGGTGGCCGGGTTATCCACAGTCGCTGAGTTGTCCACCAAGATCCACTGGTCGGGGTCGGGCACGTCAGAGTCGGTGCCGGAGGTGGTGCCGACATGAACGCACGGGGGGCACTCGGGCGGTACGGCGAGGATCTGGCGGCGCGGCTGCTGACCGACGCCGGCATGGCCGTACTGGAACGGAACTGGCGCTGTCGCGCCGGTGAGATCGACATCGTCGCCATGGACGGCGACGCGTTGGTCGTCTGCGAGGTCAAGACCCGCAGGGCAGGGGCGTTCGAGCATCCGATGGCGGCCGTCACCCCGGTCAAGGCGGACCGGCTGCGACGGCTGGCCGAGATCTGGCTCGACCGGAACGGCGGTCCGCCGCCGGGCGGGGTGCGGATCGACCTGGTCGGCGTGGTGGTGCCGAGGCGCGGAGCGCCGGCCGCCGAGCACGCGCGGGGGGTGGCCTGATGGGGTTCGCGCGGGCGTGCTCGGTGGCGCTGGTCGGCGTCGAAGGCGTGGTGGTGGAGGTCCAGGCGGACCTGGAGCCGGGGGTGGCGGCGTTCACGCTGGTCGGGCTGCCGGACAAGAGCCTGGTGGAGAGCCGGGACCGGGTCAGGGCCGCGGTGGTCAACTCCGGGGCCGAGTGGCCGCAGAAGAAACTCACGGTCGGGCTCTCCCCGGCATCCGTGCCCAAGGGCGGCAGCGGATTCGACCTGGCCGTCGCGTGTGCCGTGCTGGGCGCGGCCGAGCGGATCGCCCCCGCGGCCATCACGGATGTGGTGATGATCGGGGAACTCGGGCTCGACGGCCGGGTGCGGCCCGTGCGCGGAGTGCTGCCCGCCGTACTCGCCGCAGCGGAGGCGGGATACCGCAAGGTCGTCGTCCCCGAACAGACCGCCGGCGAAGCGGCGCTGGTGCCGGGGGTGTCGGTCCTCGGGGTACGGAGCCTGAGGCAGTTGATCGCCGTGCTCAGCGACGAACCGGTGCCCGACGAGCCGGAGATCCACGAGGAAGGGCGCCCCGACACCATGCTCGCGGGGCTGATGGTGCCGGGTGCGGGTATCGGCACCGGACTGGCGCTGAACTCCGCACAGGGCGGGGGACACCGGCCGGACCTGGCGGACGTCGCAGGCCAGGAGTTGCCGCGCAAGGCCCTGGAGGTCGCCGCGGCGGGCGGTCACCATCTGCTGCTCTCCGGACCGCCGGGCGCCGGCAAGACCATGCTGGCCGAGCGGCTGTCTGCGATTCTGCCTCCGCTGACCAGGCAGGAATCCCTCGAAGTGACCGCGGTGCACTCGGTGGCGGGCATCCTGCCGCCCGGTGAACCGCTGGTCTCCCGGGCGCCGTACTGCGCACCCCACCACTCGGCAACGATGCAGTCGCTGGTCGGTGGGGGCAACGGACTGCCGCGGCCCGGCGCGGTCTCGCTGGCCCATCGCGGTGTGCTCTTTCTGGACGAGGCGCCGGAGTTCTCCGTGCGGGCCCTGGACGCGCTGCGTCAGCCGCTGGAATCGGGCCATGTGGTGGTGGCGCGCAGTGCCGGCGTGGTGCGGCTGCCCGCCCGCTTCCTGATGGTGCTGGCCGCCAACCCGTGTCCGTGTGGACGCCACACCCTCACCGGCGCCGCCTGCGAGTGCCCGCCCTCGTCGGTCCGTCGCTACCAGGCGAGACTCTCCGGGCCCCTGCTCGACCGGGTGGATCTGCGGGTGCGCGTCGCACCGGTCAAGCGCCAGGACCTGATGGGGCTGGGCGGCCGGGGCGAGTCGACCGTCGATGTCGCCGCCCGGGTACACGAGGCGAGGAGACGGGCCGCGGACCGGCTCGCGGGCACGCACTGGACGACCAACAGCGAGGTCCCCGGCCATGAGCTGCGGACCCGGCTGCTTGCGGCACCTGGGGCGCTCATGGCGGCGGAACGGGACATGGAGCGTGGACTGCTCACCGCGCGGGGACTCGACCGGGTCCTGCGGGTGGCATGGACCCTCGCCGACCTGCGCGGTGCCGATCGCCCGGAGGCGTCCGACATCGCGGTGGCCCTGGAACTGCGGACGGGGATTTCGCGGGGGGCCTCGGTGCTGGACCGGGCCTCATGACGCCGATGGGCCTCGGCGAGGGACCGGGCATCAGGGCGCCGGAGGGTCTTGACGAGGGACGGGGCACCAGGGTGCCGGGGAGCCGGGAGTGCAGCGGGGAAGCTGGGCGGGCGCTCCCGGCGGTGGGCGACCGGGAGCGGCTGGCGCGGGCCGCCCTGACCCGTGTCTTCGAGCCGGGCGACGAACGCGGTGGCCGCTGGCTGCGTGAAGTCGGCGCAGCCGAACTGATAGGGCGGATCACGGCCCGGGACGGGACCGCGGAACAGCTGCGCGGTATGACCGCGAAGCGGCTGTCCGGCTACCGGTTGCGTGCCGAGGCCGCCGACCCCGAGCGGGACCTGGCATCGGTCGCCGCGGTGGGCGGACGCTTCGTCTGCCCCGGCGACCGTGAGTGGCCCAGTCAGCTCGACGACCTGGGCGACTCCCGGCCGACCGGCCTCTGGGTTCGGGGACGGCCCGATCTGCGGCTCTGGGCGCTGCGCTCGGTCGCGGTGGTGGGCGCCCGGGCCTGCACACCGTACGGGGCGCATATGGCGGCGAGCCTCGGGGCGGGGCTGGCGGAGCTGGGGTGGGTGGTGGTGTCGGGTGCCGCGTTCGGGGTGGACGGGGCGGCCCATCGCGGGGCCCTGGCGGCCGGCGGGGCGACCATGGCGGTCCTGGCCTGCGGGGTGGACGTCGCCTATCCCCGAGGACATGCCGAGCTGATCGGGCGTGTGGCGGAACAGGGGCTGGTCATCGGAGAGCTGCCACCGGCCGATCATCCGACGCGCAGCAGATTCATCCTCCGGAACCGGGTGATCGCCGCGCTGACCCGCGGGACGGTCGTGGTCGAGGCCGAGTACCGGAGCGGCTCACTGGTCACCGCACGCAGTGCGCAACGGCTCGGCCGCTTCACCATGGGGGTGCCGGGTCCCGCCACCAGCGGACTGTCGGCCGGGGTCCACGAGCTCCTGAGGGGCGAGGGAATCCTGGTCACCGATGCTGCGGAAGTCGCCGAACTGGTGGGGGAGATCGGCGACCTCGCCCCGGCCCGGCGCGGACCCGTACTCCCGAGGGACCTGCTGGACACCGTCTCCGCCCGGGTTCTCGACGCCCTGCCCTCCCAAGGCTCCGTCAGCGGAAGGGACGCCGCCCGGACGGCTGGAACCAGTGTCGACGAAGCACTCGGCAGATTGTACGAACTGCACTCACTGGGGTTCGTCGAACGCGATGGCGAAGGCTGGCGGTTGACGCCGCGCCCGACACGCATCGGCGCCCCGCGGCGAGGCGGTCCTTGACCTGGAGCATTCGGGTGAAAAGGTGATGCCGATGACCTCGGCGGATCCTTCAGTGACGCCTCCGGGACCGGCCCACACGGTGACGGTCCCGGAGCGTAGTCATGTCCATTCGTCCGGAAGTGCCCGGCGTCGATCCTCTATCCTTCGCGCACCGCAACACTTCAGTCACGCTACGCTCACAAGGATTCCGGCCCAGACACAAGTCCCCCAGCACTCCACAGCAGAACGGCTCAAGGCACCACATGCCCCAGCACACCTCCGGGTCTGACCGTGCGCCAGTACCACCGGCTGCGCGTGGCACTGTGCGCCCTCCTGCCCCCTCCTCGCTCGACGAGTTGTGGCGTTCATACAAGTCCACGGGTGATGAGCGGCTGCGGGAGCAGCTGATCCTGCACTACTCGCCGCTGGTGAAGTACGTCGCGGGCCGGGTGAGCGTGGGACTGCCGTCCAATGTCGAGCAGGCGGACTTCGTCTCCTCGGGAGTCTTCGGGCTGATCGACGCGATCGAGAAGTTCGACATCGAACGGGCCATCAAGTTCGAGACGTACGCAATCACCCGCATCCGCGGCGCGATGATCGACGAACTCCGGGCGCTGGACTGGATCCCGCGTTCCGTGCGGCAGAAGGCGCGGGCCGTGGAGCGCGCCTATGCCACGCTGGAGGCGCAGTTGCGGCGTACCCCCTCCGAGCCGGAGGTCGCGGCCGAGATGGGCATCACGCTGGAAGAACTGCACGCGGTTTTCAGCCAGTTGTCGCTGGCGAACGTGGTTGCGCTGGAGGAGCTCCTGCATGTCGGCGGCGAGGGCGGTGACCGGCTGAGCCTGATGGATACGCTGGAGGACACCGCCGCCGACAACCCCGTGGAGGTCGCCGAGGACCGTGAGCTCAGACGGCTGCTCGCCCGGGCGATCAACACACTCCCGGACCGCGAGAAGACGGTCGTCACCCTTTACTACTACGAGGGCCTCACCCTTGCCGAGATCGGCAACGTGCTCGGGGTGACCGAGAGCCGGGTCAGCCAGATCCACACCAAATCGGTGCTGCAACTCCGCGCGAAACTGGCCGACGCCGGACGCTGAGACGGCGC
This sequence comes from Streptomyces sp. NPDC005181, assembly GCF_040608395.1. NCBI lineage: Bacteria > Bacillati > Actinomycetota > Actinomycetes > Kitasatosporales > Streptomycetaceae > Streptomyces > Streptomyces sp. NPDC005181. The sequence continues at coordinate 50,822 of NZ_JBEXID010000031.1, read as the reverse complement.
TCGGCCGGCGATCGGTGCCGCCCGCCCCTCTCACCCACAGGTGCCGCCGTACAGTGGACCCGTGCCCAGGATTCGAGCGGCCTCTGTGGCCGAGCACCGGACCATGCAGCGCGGCGCCCTCCTGGACGCTGCCCGATCCCTGTTGTCCGAGGGTGGTACGGAAGCGTTGACCTTCCCCGCTCTCGCCGAGCGCACAGGTCTCGCCAGGTCCTCCGTCTACGAGTACTTCCGCTCCCGCGCGGCCGTCGTCGAGGAGCTGTGCGCCGTCGACTTCCCCGTCTGGGCGGCCGAGGTCGAGCGCGCCATGGACCGGGCCGAGACCCCCGAGGGAAAAGTCGAGGCGTATGTGCGCCGCCAGCTCGACCTGGTCGGGGACCGTCGGCACCGGGCGGTCGTCGCCATCTCCGCGAGCGAGCTGGACGCCGGCGCACGCGAGAAGATCCGGGCCGCACACGGCGGGCTGATCGCCATGATCGTCGAGGCGCTCGGCGACCTCGGCCACGAGCAGCCGAGGCTCGCGGCGATGCTGTTGCAGGGCTCGGTGGACGCCGCGGTGCGCCGTATCGAGCTGAGCGTGGCGGAGGCGCCGGACGTGATCGCGGACACCGCCGTCGCCATGATCCTGCGGGGCGTCCGGGGCTGACGCCCGGACCGGAGGACCGCCGTGCCGAGCAGCACGGCAGGGGCCGCGTATCCGATGGCGCCCGGCGTGTCCGGCCTCGGTTCCGGTACGCCGAACACCGGCAGCAGCCGGGACGGGCCCCGCCGAAGCAGTGACGGCGGCAGCAAGGACAGCGGGTCCAGATACGCGTGACCGCGCCGCAGCCCCCAGTGCAGACACCCGGACGCACAGTGGAACGGCCCGGCTTCCAGGACTGCAACCACCTGCCCCGCGACGGCCTCCTCGCCCTGCGCGACCAGTGCGCGGACCGGCTCGTACGTGATGCGCAGCGGAGGATCACCCGTCCCCGCCACCTCGATCGCGACCACCCCGCGCCCCGCGACGCGTCCCGCGAAGGAGACCCGTCCTGAGGCGGCGGCGCGCACCGGGGCACCAGGTCCGGCAGCGAGATCGACGCCACGGTGTCCCCGTCCGTAGACACTGGCCGGCGGCTCCCACCCCCGTACGACCACAGGGCGCCCCTCGAGTGGCCACACGTGCTCGGCCCCGGGCGCGGAGTCGTCGGCAGTGGTGGCAGTGGTGGCAGCGGTGGCGGCATACGCGCTGCACAGCAGCGTGAGTACGGCCAGGACCACCACCGCGAGCACAGTGCGCGCCTGATGGGGACCGCTCGCCGCGCCGCGCCGGGCAGCAGGCGGTTCAGGTGTGTACGGCATGACCGGAACCGTCCCGCATCCCGCGGATCCAGGGGGATCATGGACCGGATCTGTGGACTGCCGGCCGGTTGTGGACATCGCCGTCACCCGGCACCCGATGGGTCCCGTACACTTCTTGTGGCGATCCGGGTCACCGGGTCGACTTCGCACGCCCCGCCACCTCCCTCTCTGCGGACGGTGGCCGCGCTCCTCGGTCCCTCGTGGCACGGCGCGTCGGGGCGTCAGGCGCGACAGCAATCCTGCGGTCGCGACAACCGAGCACCTCAAGGAGTACGGCCATGGCCGTCGTCACGATGCGGGAGCTGCTGGAAAGCGGCGTCCACTTCGGTCACCAGACCCGTCGCTGGAACCCGAAGATGAAGCGCTTCATCTTCACCGAGCGCAACGGCATCTACATCATCGACCTGCTCCAGTCGCTGTCGTACATCGACCGCGCCTACGAGTTCGTCAAGGAGACCGTCGCGCACGGCGGCTCCATCATGTTCGTGGGTACGAAGAAGCAGGCCCAGGAGGCCATCGCCGAGCAGGCGACGCGCGTCGGCATGCCGTACGTCAACCAGCGTTGGCTCGGTGGCATGCTCACCAACTTCTCCACCGTCTACAAGCGCCTTCAGCGTCTGAAGGAGCTTGAGCAGATCGACTTCGAGGACGTGGCCGCCTCCGGTCTCACCAAGAAGGAGCTCCTGGTTCTCTCCCGCGAGAAGGCCAAGCTGGAGAAGACCCTCGGTGGTATCCGCGAGATGCAGAAGGTGCCCAGCGCCGTCTGGATCGTCGACACCAAGAAGGAGCACATCGCCGTCGGTGAGGCGCGCAAGCTCCACATCCCGGTCGTCGCGATCCTCGACACCAACTGCGACCCCGACGAGGTCGACTACAAGATCCCGGGCAACGACGACGCGATCCGCTCCGTCACCCTGCTCACCCGCGTGATCGCCGACGCCGTCGCCGAGGGCCTCATCGCCCGTTCCGGCGCCGCGACCGGCGACTCGAAGCCGGGCGAGAAGGCCGCCGGCGAGCCGCTCGCCGAGTGGGAGCGCGACCTGCTCGAGGGCGAGAAGAAGGACGACGCCGAGGTGCAGACGTCCGCCGAGACCGAGAAGGTCGCGGACGCCGCCGAGACGCCGGCCGAGGCCGCTGTCGAGACGCCGGCCGAGGCCGCTGCCGAGGCTCCGGCTGAGGCCGCTGCCGAGGCTCCGGCCGCGGACGCCGAGCAGGCCTGACCACTGCGTCACGGCTGAATGACGGCGGGGGCCGGTGCCACAAGCACCGCCCCCGCCGTTCACCCGTAGATCTTTCAGACTTCGAGAGAGAAACACAGACTCATGGCGAACTACACCGCCGCTGACGTCAAGAAGCTCCGTGAGCTCACCGGCGCCGGCATGATGGACTGCAAGAAGGCGCTCGACGAGGCCGACGGCAGCGTCGACAAGGCCGTCGAGGCCCTCCGCATCAAGGGCCAGAAGGGCGTCGCCAAGCGCGAGGGCCGTTCTGCCGAGAACGGCGCCGTTGTCTCCCTCATCTCCGAGGACAAGACCTCCGGCGTTCTGCTCGAGCTCAAGTGCGAGACGGACTTCGTCGCCAAGGGCGAGAAGTTCCTCGCCGTCGCCGACGCGCTCGCCGCCCACGTCGCCGCGACCTCGCCGGCCGACCTGGCCGCACTGCTCGGCTCCGAGATCGAGGCCGGCAAGACCGTCCAGGCGTACGTCGACGAGGCCAACGCCAACCTCGGCGAGAAGATCGTCCTGGACCGCTTCGCGCAGTTCACCGGCGGTTACGTGGCTGCGTACATGCACCGCACCATGCCCGACCTCCCGCCTCAGGTCGGCGTGCTCGTCGAGCTGGACAAGGAGAACGCCGAGGTCGCCAAGGACGTTGCGCAGCACATCGCCGCCTTCGCCCCGAAGTACCTCAACCGCGACGAGGTCCCGGCCGAGACGGTCGAGAACGAGCGTCGGGTCGCCGAGGCCACCTCTCGCGAGGAGGGCAAGCCCGAGGCTGCCCTTCCGAAGATCGTCGAGGGTCGCGTCAACGGCTTCTTCAAGGACGTTGTCGTCCTGGAGCAGGCCTTCGCCAAGGACAACAAGAAGTCTGTCCAGAAGGTCCTGGACGAGGCCGGTGTCACCCTGAAGCGCTTCTCGCGCATCAAGGTCGGCATCTGAGTCCGTCCGCGAACAACGGTGGACCCCGATAGGGTCTAGTGCAGTCGTACGGCCGCACACCTGCCGTACGACCGCAGATCTGACGAGGAGGCCATTGCCGCTGAGGGACACCAGACCCACCGGCAATGGCCTTCTTCGTATGTGCACGAGGAGAAACTCCATGAACAAGGGCGCGGACGCCGCAAAAGGTGACCACAAGCGCGAGGACGGCAAGGTGCCCGGGCGCTTCATGCTGAAGCTGTCCGGCGAGGCGTTCGCCGGCGGCGGGGGTCTCGGTGTCGACCCCGACGTCGTACACGCCATCGCCCGGGAAATCGCGGCGGTCGTCCGGGGCGGTGCGGAAATCGCGATCGTCATCGGCGGCGGCAACTTCTTCCGCGGCGCCGAGCTCCAGCAGCGCGGCATGGACCGGGCGCGCTCCGACTACATGGGCATGCTCGGCACGGTCATGAACTGCCTTGCGCTCCAGGACTTCCTGGAGAAGGAGGGCATCGACTCCCGGGTCCAGACCGCCATCACCATGGGCCAGGTCGCGGAGCCGTACATCCCGCTGCGCGCCGTGCGCCACCTGGAGAAGGGCCGCGTCGTCATCTTCGGTGCCGGTATGGGCATGCCGTACTTCTCCACCGACACCACTGCCGCCCAGCGTGCTCTGGAGATCGACGCCGAGGCTCTGCTGATGGGCAAGAACGGTGTGGACGGGGTTTACGACTCCGACCCCAAGACCAACCCCGACGCGGTGAAGTTCGACGCTCTGGAGTACAGCGAGGTGCTCGCCCGCGATCTCAAGGTCGCCGACGCCACCGCCATCACGCTCTGCCGTGACAACCAGCTGCCGATCCTTGTCTTCGAGCTCACTGCGACCGGCAATATCGCCCGTGCCGTCAAGGGTGAGAAGATCGGCACGCTCGTGAGCGACCAGGGCACCCGGGCCTGAGAACCGGGGGGACGGCTCCGGGGGATCCCGGTGCAGTCCCGGGGCTCTCCGGTAACACTCCTGGAGGGGCCCCGAAGGATGGACAACGGCCTGCCGGTCGGACACCGTGCAGGTGAGGACGCGACGCAGGACCCGCCGGGCCAGAGCACGCCGGGCCCACTCTAGACACGCAGGAGCACGTGGTGATCGAAGAAACCCTCCTCGAGGCCGAGGAGAAGATGGAGAAGGCCGTCGTGGTCGCGAAAGAGGACTTCGCCGCGATCCGCACCGGCCGTGCGCACCCGGCGATGTTCAACAAGATCGTCGCCGACTACTACGGCGCGCTGACCCCGATCAACCAGCTGGCCTCTTTCTCGGTTCCCGAGCCGCGGATGGCCGTCGTGACGCCGTTCGACAAGAGTGCTCTGCGCAACATCGAGCAGGCGATCCGCGACTCCGACCTCGGCGTCAACCCGAGCAACGACGGCAATATCATCCGGGTGAACTTCCCCGACCTCACCGAGGAGCGTCGCCGCGACTACATCAAGGTCGCGAAGACGAAGGCCGAGGACTCCAAGATCTCGATCCGGGCCGTCCGCCGCAAGGCCAAGGAGACCCTGGACAAGCTGGTCAAGGACAAGGAGTCCGGCGAGGACGAGGTGCGCCGCGCCGAGAAGGAGCTCGACGACACCACCGCGAAGTACGTCGCGCAGGTCGACGAGCTGCTCAAGCACAAGGAAGCCGAGCTGCTCGAAGTCTGATGAACGACTCTTCCTGGGGCGCCCCGCAGGAAGCCGGCTACTGGGGTACGCCCGAGATGCAGGCTGCTCCGGCGGGTCCTGCATACGATGTGCATCACGCCCAGCAAACTCGGCCCATGCCCATCGTGCCGGACGTTCCCGACGCAGGTAGAGACGCTGACGACCGTGCCGAGTGGGACGGGGGAGCCGCCCGCCGGGGCGGTGGCCCCCTGTTCCGTGACGAGAAGCCGCAGGAGCCCATGTCCCCCCCGCCGCCCCCGCAGAAGAAACGTGCGGGCCGTGATCTGCGAGCCGCCATAGGGGTCGGCGTGGGGCTCGGTGCCGTCATCGTCGCTTCGCTCTTCATCGTCAAGGCTGTCTTCATCGGCGTGATAGCGATCGCCGTCGTCGTGGGCCTCTGGGAACTCACCTCCCGGCTCGAGGAGCGCAAGGGCATCAAGGCGCCCCTCGTGCCTCTCGCGGTCGGCGGCGCGGCGATGGTCGTGGCCGGTTATGTCCGCGGCGCCGAGGGCGCGTGGGTCGCGACGGCGCTGACCGCTCTGGCGGTGCTCGTCTGGCGGATGACCGAACCGCCGGAGGGGTACCTCAAGGACGTCACGGCCGGGGTCTTTGCGGCGTTCTACGTACCGTTCCTGGCCACCTTCGTCGCGATGCTGCTGAGCGCGGACGACGGGCCGCAGCGGGTCCTCACCTTCCTGCTGCTGACCGTGGTCAGCGACACGGGGGCGTACGCCGTCGGCTGGCGCTTCGGCAAGCACAAGCTCGCGCCGCGGATCAGCCCCGGCAAGACCCGCGAGGGCCTGTTCGGGGCGGTCGCCTTCGCGATGGTCGCCGGTGCACTGTGCATGCAGTTCCTGATCGACGGCGGTACCTGGTGGCAGGGGCTGCTGCTGGGCCTTGCCGTCGCCGCCAGCGCCACTCTCGGCGACCTGGGCGAGTCCATGATCAAGCGGGATCTCGGGATCAAGGACATGGGCACGCTGCTGCCGGGGCACGGCGGGATCATGGACCGGCTGGACTCGCTGCTGCCGACGGCTCCGGTGGTCTGGCTGCTGTTGGTGCTTTTCGTCGGCTCCAGCTGAACAGTTCGGTCGCCACCCATCCTGACCTGTGTTTTTACGAGTGAGGGACCGTTGCCCAAAGGGCGGCGGGCCCTCACTCTTCTGTTCGCGACACCGGAAGAACCATGCCGCGGCGGTCGCGGCGGGTCGTGCAGGGTCAGCGGGAGGTGGCCCGGGCGGCCTGCTCGATCAGGCGGGTGACCGCGCCGGGCTGGGAGAGCGTGACGGCGTGGGAGGACTTGATCTCGACGGTGTGCGCGTGGGCGCGCTTGGCCATGAAGCGCTGCCCGTCCGGCACGATGGCCTTGTCCTGCGTGGTGATCAGGTCCCAGGACGGGATGGTCTTCCAGGCGGCCTCGGTGGCCTTGTCGCCGAAGACCGACGCGGCCACCGGGCGCTGGGTGGCGGCCGCCAGGTCGGTGACCGACTTCGGCACGTCGGCGGCGAACACGTCGTGGAACTTGTCGGCCTTGATGTACAGGTCGGTGCCGGTGCCGCCGCCGGGGAGCGGGAAGGGCACGGCGTTGAGGGCCGAGGGGAGCGAGGCTCCGGGGAACTTCTCGCCCAGTTCCCCTGCGCTCTCGCCCTTCTCGGGAGCGAAGGCGGCGATGTAGACCAGCGCCTTGACGTTCGGGGCGTCGGCGGCGGCCTGGCTGATCACGGAGCCGCCGTAGGAGTGGCCGGCGAGGACGACCGGTCCCTGCACGCTCTTGAGGACGCTGTGTATGTAGTCCGAGTCGCTCGCCAGTCCGCGCAGCGGGTTGGCCGGGGCCACCACCGGATAGCCGTCGTGCTGCAGGCGCTTGATCACGCCGTTCCAGCTGGAGGCGTCGACGAACGCGCCGTGGACCAGCACGACCGTGGGCTTCTCCTCCACCGGGCGGTGCTCTGCCTTGGCGGCGTTGGCCGGAGCCGTGGCCGCCAGGGTGAGCGCAGCCACGCCCGCGGCGGCGCCCAGGACGACGGCGTGCTTGCGGGTGGGATGGAAGACGGTCTTGAGGTTCATGGTCGTTCTCCTTGGCATACGGCGGGGTACTGCGCTTGGCATCGCCCAGGGTCGGCGGTTCTGTGGTGCCCGCCCGGGGCGATGCCGAGAAACCTAGCGTCCATTTGTATTGTGCGCAATACACCTGTGGGCGAGACCATAGCCCTCGTGGTAGGTGTGAGAATGGCTTCTGCTTCGATCACCCGACAGCCAAGGAAGGGGGGCGACCGTGATCGCCGACAGCCGCGCGCCCGAACCCGGTGACCCCGTGGAGCCCTCACTGCTCCTGGATGACCAACTCTGCTTCACCCTGTACGCGGCCTCACGGGCCATCACCGGCGTCTACCGGCCCCTGCTCGACGCCGTGGGGCTGACCTACCCCCAGTACCTGGTCATGCTTGTGCTCTGGCAGCACGGCACCGCATCCGTCAAGGACCTGGTGGCCGCCCTGCAACTGGACTACGGGACGGTCACGCCGCTGATCAAGCGCCTGGAGGCCAACGGTCTGCTCAAGCGGCAGCGACGGGCTGACGACGAGCGGGTGGTGGAAGTGGCACTCACGCCGGAGCGGGTCGCGCTTCGCCGACGGATCTTCACCGTCCCGCCGGCGATCGGAGACGCCATCGGACTGACCCACGAGGAGGTCGGGACCGCACAAGACCTGCTCCGCCGGGCGACAGGCAACGTCATCCGCCACACCACCGGTGCCAGGCCGACGGAAACGGCCTCCTAGCTAGTCGCCGAGGACCCGCTCCCACAGCAGCCCGTCCCGCCAGCTCCCGTCGAGAAAGATCGAGGAGTGCGCGACGCCGTACGGGCTGAACCCGTTGCGGCGCAGCACCCGCTGCGACGGCAGATTCTCCAGATTGGTGGACGCTTCGGCGCGGTGCAACCCGAGTTCGTCCGCCATCACCCGGAGTGCAAGCCCGACGGCGTGCCCGGCGTGCCCTTGATTCTGGGCGACGCTGGCGATCCAGTATCCGACGGAGCCGCGGCGCAGGTGCGGCTGCGGCAGGATGCCTCCGACGGTGACCTGCCCGATCACCTGGTCGTCGGCGAGCACCACGCCCGGCCAGACCGCGCCGGCCCGGTATCCGGCCAGCAGGCTGTCGATCCGCTCCGCCTGGCCCTCCGGCGTGAAGAAGTCGGCCGGCTGGGCCGGTTCCCACGGCCGGAAAGCCTCGAAGTCCCGCACCCGATGAGCGGCGATCGGGGCGGCGTCGGTGGGCTCGATCAGGCGGATCCTGGTGCTGCTGCGCATGACCTGATCCTCGTCGCGGTGCGTCGGATGAGGCGGCCCGCCTATGCGAGGGTGCCCGCGCCGCCGCACCCTGCGCCCGCCGGAGATCGAGTCGGACCCGTTACGACAAGCGGGCCCACGTCTTCCACGGCACAGTCACCGCAGCAGCGATCCGCTCATGGCTCCGCCAATGATCCGCCGGAGAGAGCCTAGCCCCCCGCCACGACCGCTCGCGGTGACCGGCGACCTCGCCTCCTGCGGCGTGCGGGCCGAGAACGACAGGCGGGCCCGGTCGTGTCCACTGTGCACGGCCGGGCGGCGCATCGGCCGCCACGGCGGGTGGGCCGACAGGTACCGGTACCGCGCCCTACTGGGCCGCCTGGGGCGGGCGATGGCGTCAACGGCTATGGACAGCTGTGGCACGCGAGCAATGGGGCGCTGCCTCAGGCCGCGCCGTACTCGTGTGGGCGGCCGCCCTGCCATTCCACCCATCGTGGATCGTCCAGCACGTCACCGGCGTCCGGCAGGCCCGCGCGGCGCAGGAACTCGATCACGTCGTCGTCGCTGTGGGCGAGGCCCGCGATCCGGGCGCGGATCGCCACCCGGCGTCCGCCTGTTCCGGCTGTGCGGTGGATGACGATGGGTGTTTCGCGCATGTCCTCAGGCTCCGGCAGTCCGCGGGTCACAGCACTCCAAGCTCTCTGTCCGGCCGGCAGTACGGGCAGGCCGTGATGCCGTCCTCCGTGAGCGCACGCAGGGCCTGCTCCCGGGTCATCGGCTTGGTTCTCTTGCCGCCCATGCCGCAGTCGCCTGTGTGGACGGCGTCGGCGTGGGCCGCGCGCGCAGCAGGGAGAGCTTCCAGTCGGGCGCCGGCGGCGGCAGGGTGCGTGCTGCCCGGGCGGCTGCGGCCTCCTTTTTCTCCAGCCCGGCGATCGTCCGATCGGTCCGGCCGAGCTGGTACGCCTGCCACTCGCGCACGATCCGCAGGCGATCCAGACGGGATAGATTTTCGGACACATATTCGATTCTAGGTCTCGGTGGACCGCTGTGCGCACCACCTCCCTGTCGTGGAATCGGTCACTGTCCCCCGGGACGGCTGGGCCGTCTCTGGGCCGTCACAGGCCGCCGACGTCGACTGATGACACCGACGACGACCGGGCGTGTGTGCTCCTCACCCCTTCTGAGCTGGCGAAGGCCTCTCCTGCCACGGCGTGTCTGCCACACTGGATGAACCATGCCTAAGCCCGGAGAACTCACTTTCGTCGCGCCCCGCGGAGCCAAGAAGCCGCCGCGGCACCTCGCCGACCTCACGCCCGCCGAGCGCAAGGAGGCCGTAGCCGCGATCGGCGAGAAGCCCTTCCGTGCGCAGCAGCTGTCGCAGCACTACTTCGCGCGGTACGCGCACGACCCGGCCGAGTGGACCAACATCCCGGCCGGTTCGCGGGACAAGCTCGCCGAGGCGATGTTCCCCGACCTGATGTCCGTGGTCCGGCACATCAGCTGCGACGACGACACCACCCGTAAGACGCTGTGGAAGCTGCATGACGGGACGCTGGTCGAGTCCGTCCTCATGCGCTACCCGGAGCGGGTGACGATGTGCATCTCGTCGCAGGCCGGATGCGGGATGAACTGCCCGTTCTGCGCGACGGGGCAGGCCGGTCTGGACCGCAATCTGTCGACCGCCGAGATCGTCCACCAGATCGTGGACGGCATGCGGGCACTGCGTGACGGAGAGGTGCCGGGCGGGCCCGCGCGGCTCTCCAACATCGTCTTCATGGGCATGGGCGAGCCCTTGGCCAACTACAAGCGGGTGGTCGGCGCGATCCGCCGGCTGACCGACCCCGAGCCGGACGGTCTCGGTCTCTCGCAGCGCGGGATCACCGTCTCCACCGTGGGCCTGGTGCCGGCCATGCTGCGCTTCGCCGACGAGGGCTTCAAGTGCCGGCTCGCGGTCTCGCTGCATGCGCCGGACGACGAGCTGCGGGACACGCTCGTGCCGGTGAATACGCGCTGGGAGGTGCGCGAGGTGCTCGACGCGGCATGGGAGTACGCGGAGAAGTCCGGCCGCCGGATCTCCATCGAGTACGCGATGATCCGCGACATCAACGACCAGGCCTGGCGTGGTGACCTGCTCGGACGGCTCCTCAAGAGCAGGCGCGTGCATGTCAATCTGATCCCGCTGAACCCGACGCCCGGCTCGAAGTGGACGGCCTCGCGGCCCGAGGACGAGAAGGCGTTCGTCGAGGCGATCGCTTCCCATGGGGTGCCCGTGACCGTGCGGGACACCCGCGGTCAGGAGATCGACGGGGCGTGTGGGCAGCTGGCGGCATCCGAGCGCTGAGGCCGAAACGGCCCGTGTAATCTGGGCCGAAATCAATTTCATATTCCGACAGGGGAGCGCCACAGCGCTGAGAGTGCGGCACCGGACAGGCTGGCCGCAGACCCTCTGAACCTCGCCCGGGTCATTCCGGGTAGGAAGTTCGGTCATCAACTCATGCTGTTGCGCCCTGCCCGCCTCCCGGTGGGCAGGGCAGCGTCTCTTCCTGGTCAAACCCAGGAGGAATCAACAATGAGCACCACCCGTACCACGCGCCGCACCAAGCAGCTTGCGGCAACGGCCGTCGCCGCCGCGCTCGGTGTCACGGCACTCGCCGGCTGCGGCAGTTCCGACGACTCGGCCTCCGGGGCCGGCGGCACGAAGGGCTCCGGGTCCAAGACCGTGACCCTGGTCAGCCATGACTCCTTCAACGCCTCCAAGGACGTACTGAAGGCGTTCACCGAGGAGACCGGCTACAACGTCAAGGTGCTCAAGAGCGGGGACGCCGGCGCCGCACTCAACCAGGAGATCCTGACCAAGGGCTCCCCGCGCGGCGATGTGTTCTTCGGCGTCGACAACACGCTGCTCTCCCGCGCCCTCGACAACGGCCTGTTCACGCCCTACGAGGCGAAGGGCAGCGACCGGGTCGCGACCGACACCCAGCTCGACGCGGCCAAGCACCGGGTCACCCCGATCGACACCGGCGACATCTGCATCAACTACGACAAGAAGTACTTCGCCGACAAGAAGCTCGCGCCGCCGACGACCTTCGACGATCTGGCGAAGCCCGCGTACAAGAACCTCCTCGTCACGGAGAACGCCGCGACCTCGTCGCCCGGGCTCGGCTTCCTGCTGGGCACCGTCGCCACCTACGGCGAGAGCGGCTACCAGGATTACTGGAAAAAACTGAAGAGCAACGGCGTCAAGGTCGTCGACGGCTGGGAGCAGGCGTACAACGAGGAGTTCTCCGGCTCCGCGGGCGGCAGGAAGGCCAAGGCCGACCGGCCGCTCGTCGTGTCGTACGCCTCCAGCCCGCCGGCCGAGGTGCTGTACGCGAAGCCGCAGCCGACCGAGGCCCCGACGGGGGTCGCGACCGGCACCTGCTTCCGCCAGATCGAGTTCGCGGGTCTGCTGAACGGCGCGAAGAACGAGGCGGGCGGCAAGGCCCTGCTGGACTTCCTGATCAGCAAGAAGTTCCAGGAGGACATGCCGCTCAACATGTTCGTGAGCCCGGTCACCGAGGACGCGAAGCTGCCGGAGATTTTCACGGAGTTCGGCGCGACGGTCGACAAGCCGACCACCGTGGCTCCCGACACCATCGCCAAGAACCGTGAGCAGTGGGTCCAGTCGTGGTCCTCGCTCGTAGTGAAGTAGCGAAGACGCCCGTAGCCGGACCGGGCGCGCGCGAGAAGGGTCCGCGCGCCCGGCCGGGGCGCGCGAGCGCCGCGCGCCCGCAGGCGTGGCGCGGTAGCGCGGTGCGGCTCGGCCTGATGGCCGTGCCCGTCGCGTTCTTCGCGCTGTTCTTCGCCTACCCCGTCGGCGCGATCGTCGGCCGCGGGCTGAAGGCCGAAGGCGTCTGGCAGTTCGGCCGGATCGGCGAGGTGCTGGCCCGGCCGGACATCCTCGACGTCCTCTGGTTCACCACCTGGCAGGCGCTCGCCTCGACCGCGCTGACTCTGCTGATCGCGCTGCCCGGCGCCTATGTCTTCGCCCGTTTCGACTTCCCCGGCAAACAGGTGCTGCGGGCGGTCGTCACCGTGCCGTTCGTCCTGCCGACCGTCGTCGTCGGGACGGCCTTTCTGGCGCTGCTGGGACGCGGCGGCTTCCTCGACGAACTGGCGGGCATACGGCTCGACACCACCGTGTGGGCGATCCTGCTGGCCCATGTCTTCTTCAACTACGCGGTGGTCGTACGGACCGTAGGCGGTCTGTGGTCGCAGCTCGACCCACGGCAGGAGGAGGCCGCCCGGGTGCTGGGCGCCGGACGGTTCGTGGCGTGGCGGCGGGTGACGCTGCCGGCCCTCGCGCCCGCCGTGGCCGCCGCAGCACTGATGGTCTTCCTCTTCACGTTCACCTCCTTCGGGGTCGTACAGATCCTCGGCGGTCCGGCGTACTCCACGCTGGAGGTGGAGATCTACCGGCAGACCGCCCAGCTGCTCGACCTCCCGACGGCCGCCGTGCTGACGATGGTGCAGTTCGCCGCCGTCGGCGCGATCCTGGCCGTACACGCGTGGACCGTGCGGCGCAGGGAGACGGCACTGAAGCTGGTCGACCCGGCGCAGACCGCCCGCAGGCCGCGCGGCGCCGAGCAGTGGGCGCTGCTCGGCGGGGTCCTGCTGACCGTGCTGGTGCTGATCCTGCTGCCGCTCGGTGTGCTGGTGGAGCGCTCGCTGAACGTGCCCGGCGGCCACGGCTTCGACTACTACCGCGCCCTGCAGTCCGCGGACGCCGGGGGCAGCACCTTCCTGGTCGCGCCGCTCGAAGCGATCTGGAACTCACTGCAGTACGCCCTGGTCGCGACCGTGATCGCGCTGGTCGTCGGCGGGCTCGCGTCGGCGGCGCTGACGAGGCGGGCCGGGCGGCTCGTCCGCGGTTTCGACGCGCTGCTGATGCTGCCGCTCGGAGTGTCCGCGGTCACCGTCGGCTTCGGCTTCCTGATCACGCTGGACAAGCCCCCGCTGGATCTGCGGACCTCCTGGATCCTGGTGCCGCTGGCCCAGGCGCTGGTCGGTGTGCCGTTCGTCGTACGCACGATGCTGCCCGTCCTGCGGGCGGTGGACGGGCGGCTGCGCGAGGCGGCGGCGGTGCTCGGCGCGTCACCGCTCAGAGCCTGGCGCGAGGTCGACCTGCCGCTGGTGCGGCGGGCGCTGCTGGTCGCGGCGGGCTTCGCATTCGCCGTGTCGCTCGGCGAGTTCGGGGCGACGGTGTTCATCGCGCGGCCCGACAACCCGACGCTGCCGGTCGCCGTGGCCCGGCTGCTCGGGCGGTCCGGGGAGCTCAACTACGGCCAGGCGATGGCCCTCAGCACCATTCTGATGCTGGTGTGCGCGGTAGCGCTGCTGCTGCTCGAACGTATCCGTCCGGACCGGTCCGGGGAGTTCTGAAGATGCTCGGGGTGTTCTGGACATGCTGACACTGGAAGCCGCCACCGTCCTCTTCGGGAAGCGGGCGGCGCTCGACGCGGTGGATCTGGAGGTCGCGGACCACGAGATCGTCTGTGTGCTGGGGCCGAGCGGCAGCGGCAAGTCGACACTGCTGCGGGTGGTCGCCGGACTGCACCCGCCGGACGGCGGCCGGGTGCTCCTCGACGGCGTCGACCAGACCGATGTACCGGTGCACCGGCGCGGTCTGGGGCTGATGTTCCAGGATCATCAGCTGTTCCCGCACCGGGACGTCGGCGCGAACGTCGCCTTCGGGCTGCGGATGCACGGAGTGACCCGCGGCGACCAGGACCGAAGGGTCGTCGAACTCCTCGAACTGGTGGGCCTGCCCGGCGCCGAACGACGCGCTGTCGCCGCACTGTCCGGCGGCGAGCAGCAGCGTGTCGCCCTCGCACGGGCGCTCGCCCCGCGGCCGAAGCTGCTGATGCTCGACGAACCGCTCGGCCAGCTCGACCGCAGCCTGCGCGAACGCCTTGTTGTCGAACTGCGCACACTGTTTGCCCGCTTGGGTACGACGGTGCTCGCCGTCACTCATGACCAGGGCGAGGCGTTCGCCCTCGCCGACCGGGTCGTCGTGATGCGCGACGGAGGTATCGCCCAGGTGGGCACTCCGCTGGAGGTCTGGCAGCGCCCCGCCTCCGCGTTCGTCGCCCGGTTCCTCGGTTTCGACAATGTGGTGGATGCGATGGTGACCGGCGCTGCCGCGGCCACGGCGTGGGGCAAGGTGCCGGTGCCGGACGGGGCGCCGCAGGGCCCGTGCGCTCTGCTGGTGCGTCCGGCGGGTGTAAGGGTCGGCGACCCGGCGGACGGCCTGCGCTGCACGGTCGGCGCCCGCACCTTCCGGGGCAACCACGTCGCCGTGACACTGCACCCCGACAGCGGCCCGGTCCTGGAGGCGGAGTGTCCGCTGAGGGACACCCCCCAGGAAGGTGCGACGGTCGGCGTGACGTTCGACGCGTCGGAGACGGTGGTGCTGCCCGCGGCCGGCTGATCACGCGCCGCGGCAGGGCGCCGTCGGCGACGCCTCGCCGTGGGCGGAGCACTACCGGGTGTCCCGGAAGAGCAGTTTCGGCCGTTTCGGGGAACACCTCCTGCGACCGGGGAAGATCCGGAACGACTCCGAAAGGGCAGGGACATGACTGGAACGGCACGCGAGGGCATCGACATCACCCGCGTCTTCGACGCCCCACGGGAACAGGTCTTCGAGGCCTGGACGACCCCCGAGCACTTCGCCGCCTGGTACGGCGGGGACGCCGATGTGCCGCTCGACCGGGTGTCGATGGACGTCAGGCCGGGGGGCACGTGGAGCCTGGTCATCGTGGTGCCGGGCACCGAGATGCCGTTCCACGGGATCTACCGTGAGGTGGTCGCGCCGGAGCGGCTGGTCTTCACGCTGAAGGACGCCGGCGCGCCCGCCGACATCGAGGGCGAGATCGTCACCGTCACCTTCGCCGAGCGCGGCCGCAAGACCACCGAGATGGTCTTCCAGCAGCGCGGCGGCCACCTCACGCCCGAGCAGTACGCGGCGGCCGAGGACGGCTGGGAGGCCTTCTTCGACGCGCTGGTCAACCGGCTCGCGGTGATCTGAACCGGACAGCCTCTCGGCCCGCCCCTCAGGCGGTCAGCCGGGCGAGTGCCTCGGGGGCCTCGTCCACCGTGTCGACCAGCGCGATACGGGACTCCATCGGCCGGCCCACGGCGAGCGCCCGGAGCAGGGGCCAGGTGGGCAGTTCCTCTGTCCAGTGGGCGCTGCCGACCAGCACCATCGGGGTCGGTGTGCCGCGTGAGCCGTAGTAGTTCGGCGTCGTGTTGTCGAAGATCTCCTGCACGGTTCCGGCGGCGCCCGGCAGGAAGATCACGCCCGCGGTGGAGCGGGCGAGCAGCCCGTCCTCGCGCAGCGCATTGGCGAAGTACTTGGCGATGTGGTCCGCGAACGGGTTCGGCGGCTCGTGGCCGTAGAACCAGGTGGGGATCGAGACCGAGCCGCCGCCCGCCGGCCACTGCTGCCGTACGGCGAAGGCGGCCAGCGCCCAGTCGGTGATCGACGGGGTGAACGACGGTACGGCCGCCAGGAGTTCGCAGGCCTTGCCCAGCATCGGATCGGGATGCGGAGCCGCATAGGCGCCGAGGTTCGCCGCCTCCATGGCGCCGGGGCCACCGCCGGTGGCCACCGTCAGTCCGCTGCGCGCCAGCGTTCTGCCCAGCCGGGCCGCGGCCGCGTAGGCGGCGCTGCCGCGGGGCGTCGCGTGGCCGCCCATCACCCCGACCACCCGGGTCCCGGTGAGAAGTTCGTCCAGCGCGTCGGAGACCGCGTCGTCGTGGAGCGCCCGCAGCATCGAGGCGAAGGTGTCGCCGTTCGCCCGGGTCTGCTGGAACCATCGGTACGCGCGGGCGTCGGGTGTCGCCTCGTAGCCCCCGTCCGCGAGTCCTTCGTAGAGCGCGTCGGGGGAGTAGAGCAGGCCGCGGTACGGGTCGAAGGGCAACCCCGGCACGGGTGGGAAGACGAACGCGCCCTCGGCGCGTACCTTCGCCGACGCTTCGGGCGTCATCCGGCAGCCGAGGAAGACGGCGCCGGACGTGTCGGTGGCGAGCAGCACGGCGCTGCGGTCCGTCAGGTCGACGGACTGGACGCGATGTCCGGCCAGTGTCCCTGCCGCGACCGCCGCGTCGAACTCGGCGACCGACTCGATCTCGATGCCGGGTGCAGGAACATTGTCGTCCGGGTTGTCCACGCTGTCATGCTACGTAGCGTCCGGGGCGTACCGCTCCATTCGTACGGTCATATGCCCCCGAGTCGGGAGGTGGCACCGTGACGGACGTGACTCCGGGGGCGGACCGGGACCAAGTGGTGCGCACGCCCCTGTCACCGGTCCCGCCTCCCCTCGCGCTGCGTCGCATCGCCGCCGTCTCTGCCGGGACCGGGGCACTCCTTCTCGCACTCGGTGGCCGCTACGGCTACCACCGCGACGAGCTGTACTACCGGGCCGCAGGCGACCACCTGGCCTGGGATACGACGACCAGCCGCCGCTTGTCGTCCTTCCGGCCCGCGCCGAGACCGCGCTCCTCGGGGACTCGCCGACCGCGCTGCGTACCGCCTCCGCCGTCGCGGTCGCCCTGACCGTGCTGCTCGTCGGGCTGATCGCCCGGGAACTCGGCGGCGGCGCCCGCGCACAGACGCTCGCCGCCCTTGCCTGGGCGGTTGCCCCACTCACCGTCATCTCCGGGCACCTGCTCTCCACGACCACCCTCGACCTGCTGGTCTGGACGCTCATCAGCTGGCTCGTGGTCCGCCTGGTACGCACCCGCGCGCACCGGCTGTGGCTGGTGATCGGGCTCACCGGCGTCGGGCTGCTCAACAAGTACCTGGTGGCCTTCTTTGTCGTCGCCCTGGTCGCCGGGCTGCTCGCGGCAGGTCCACGCACGGTTCTGCGTACCCCGTGGCTGCCGGCGGGTGCGGCGCTCGCGCTCCTGATCTCCCTGCCCGTCGTACCGCTGGCCGTGTTCGCGGGCAGTCCGCAGCCGGCCGTCAACGGTGACAGCGCCGAGACGGTCGGCTGGCCACAACTCGCTGCGACCGTGGGCCGGGTGTACCGGACGCTGCCGACCGCGGAGCGCGGAGCGACGACGATCGTGACCCGCAACTACGGCGAGGCGGGGGCGCTCGCGCGGTACGGCGACGCGTACGGGCTGCCGACCGCGTACAGCGGGCACAACGCCTACCACCGGTGGGGGCCGCCGCCCTCGGACCGCAGCGCCGTGACGCTCTTCTTCGGGGCCCGGAGCGCAGGCGAACTGCGGCGCCACTGGCGCGAGGTGGAACCCGCCGCCCGGATCGACAACGGGTACGGGGTCGACAACGAGGAACAGGGCGCGCAGGTCTGGATCTGCCGGGGCCTGCGCAAGCCCTGGCCGGAGATCTGGCCCGCCTTCCGGCATCTCGGCTGACCGTCGGCCGGCTCCACGGCTGGCCGACGGCCCGTCAGCGGGTCAGCGGCAGCGCGGCCAATTCGGCGACCGCCCAGGTGATCGGGACGAACACGACCAGCAGGACGGCGACGCGCAGGGCCGTCGCGGCCCGCAGCGCCGAGGCCGGGGCACCGAGCCGCAGCAGCATCCGAACCGTGTGGGCGCGGGCCTGCTTCGCCTCCAGGGCGGAGGTCAGCAGCGTCGCCGTCGTACAGCCCAGCACGAGGACGGCGCCGAGCGCGGTGAGCGGGCCGAAGGGACGCGGTCCCGTCCCGTACAGCGCGAAAGCCGCGATCACCGCGGAGAGCACCGCGCAGATCGCTCCCAGCGGCCGGCCGATCCGGTGCGCCTCGTCCATCAGCATTCTTCCGGCCAGCAGACGTACGGCTCCGGGGCGCATCGACTGCAGCAGCCGTCCGGCGAGGTGCGTCAGTCCGGGGCCTGCCATGGCCAGACCGATCGCGGTCAGCGACCATCCCGCCAGCACCCACGCCGGCGTGGTGTCGAACTTCCCCGGCAGGGGGAACGCGCTGCCCGCGCCATCACGGCTCGAGTACGCCTCGACCGTGAGTCCGACCGCCGTCAGCGCCACACCCCACGGCAGTCCGGTCGGCGCCGGTGCCGGCGCCGGCATCTGCTCGTCCGGCACGATGTCCTGCTCGTCGTCCTCCGGCTCCGCCACCCGCACCGGCTGGGTGCGCAGCGCCATCGCGCTTGCCGTCGCCGCGGCCACCGGTGCCAGCGCCAGCAGCACGAGGGCCGCGGCCACCGGCAACGGGGCGCCCGCGCCGAGCAGTCCGGCCGCCGCCCCGTGGAACGGCAGCCCGGTCAGATCGCCGCGCAGATGCAGGAAGAAGAGCAGCGCCACCGTCGACCCGAGGGTGCAGGACACGGCGGTGGAGACCGCGGCCAGCACACTGAGCCGGAACGGCCCGAGACCGACGGCGGACAGTCCCGAACGCGGGCGCGTACTGGGATCCGTGCGGGCCACCGCGACCGCGAAGTGCACGGTGGCGGCCAGCGGTACGAAGCACCACAGCAGCCGCAGCGCCGCGGCGGTCGAGTATGCCGGATGCGTGGACGCGTACCCCAGGGTGCACAGCAGCAGGAAGCCGACCCCGGCGGAGGCGGCCGCGACCAGCAGTCGCCGCACCAGGACCAGAGGATGGGTGCCGCGGGCTAGACGGAGAGCGAGCACGCCGCGCGGCCTTCCGTATCGGACGCGGAGGGCAGGGCGACGGTGGTGACACGGCGTCCGTCCAGCAGCGGGACCGTACGGTCGGCGAGCGAGGCGACCTCCGCGTCATGGGTGGCGAGCACGACCGTGATGCCGTGCGAGCGGGCCGCGCTCGTGAGGGTCCGCAGCACATGGGAGCGGTCGGCGTGGTGCAGTGACGCGGTCGGCTCGTCGGCGAAGATCACCGTGGGTGTGCCGGTCAGCGCACGGGCGACGGCGATCCGCTGGCGCTGCCCCTGGAGCAGCGTGTGCGGCCGCTTCTTGGCGCACATGCCGATGTCGAGTCGCTCCAGCCACTCCATGGCGGCCTTCTTCGCGACCCGGTGCGAGGTGCCGCGCAGCAGCAGGGGAAGCGCCGTGTTCTCCCAGGTGTTCAGCTCCGGTACGAGCTGGGGTTCGGGCGCGATCCAGCCGAACCGGTCCCGGCGCAGCCGCTCGCGCAGCCGCGGACCCATGGTGTGGACCGGGACACTGTTGAACCACACCTCGCCCTGCTGGGGCACCAGTTGACCGGAGAGGCAGTGCAGCAGAGTCGTTTTGCCGCTGCCGCGCGGACCGGTCACGGCGAGGATCTCGCCGTGGCGGACCTCCAGGGAGATCCCGCCGAGCGCGGGTGAGCCGTTGTGGGAGTGGTGCAGGGAACGCGCCCAGATCACATCGTTGTCCGGCGGAGCCACCATGGCGTACACCTCGGTTCAGATCAGAATTCCCGTCCCCTGTACGGGGGAACGAAGAGGGGGCCGATCGGTCACCTGGGCACCGTAAGGATTCGAACCACGGCATCGCGGCACCACGCGGCCCGGGTGCGCACCTTCCCACTCGAATGGGCGCATCCGGGCCGCGTGGACCGTATGAAATGACTGCTGGAAGCAGGGGTGAGCAATGATCCGGCCGTGGTCAATCGGTCAGTCGATCCGTGGTCGATCGGCCGATCGACCCACGAACCGGATCACCGTTCGGATCAGAGCTTCGTCCAGGCCTCCGTCAGGACCGACCGAAGGATGGACTCGATCTCGTCGAACGTCGACTGGTCGGAGATCAGCGGCGGGGCGAGCTGGACGACCGGGTCGCCGCGGTCGTCGGCCCGGCAGTACAGACCGTTCTCGTACAGCGCCTTGGAGAGGAAGCCGTACAGGACGCGCTCGGTCTCCTCGTCGGTGAAGGTCTCCTTGGTGGCCTTGTCCTTCACCAGCTCGATGCCGTAGAAGAAGCCGTTGCCGCGGACGTCGCCGACGATCGGCAGGTCGTGCAGCTTCTGCAGCGTCGTGAAGAACGCGTTCTCGTTGTCCAGGACGTGCTGGTTGAGACCCTCGCGCTCGAAGATGTCGAGGTTGGCGAGGCCGACCGCCGCGGAGACCGGGTGGCCACCGAAGGTGTAGCCGTGCAGGAAGGTGTTGCCGCCCTCGTAGAACGGCTCGGCGATGCGGTCCGAGACGATGCAGGCGCCGATCGGGGAGTAGCCCGACGTCATGCCCTTGGCGCAGGTGATCATGTCCGGCACATAGCCGAACTTGTCGCAGGCGAACATCGTGCCGAGGCGGCCGAAGGCGCAGATGACCTCGTCGGAGACGAGCAGCACGTCGTACTTGTCGCAGATCTCGCGCACACGCTGGAAGTATCCGGGCGGCGGCGGGAAGCAGCCACCGGCGTTCTGTACGGGCTCCAGGAAGACCGCGGCGACCGTTTCCGCGCCCTCGAACAGGATCTCCTGCTCGATCTGGTCGGCGGCCCAGCGGCCGAAGGCCTCCGGGTCGTCGCCGTGTATCGAGGCCCGGTAGATGTTGGTGTTCGGCACCTTGTGCGCACCGGGAACCAGCGGCTCGAACGGGGCCTTCAGGGCCGGCAGACCGGTGATCGACAGGGCGCCCTGCGGGGTGCCGTGGTAGGCGACGGCACGCGAGATGACCTTGTACTTGGTCGGCTTGCCCTTGAGCTTGAAGTACTGCTTGGCGAGCTTCCAGGCTGTCTCGACGGCCTCGCCGCCACCGGTGGTGAAGAAGACCTTGTTGAGGTCACCCGGCGCGTAGTCGGCGAGACGCTCCGCCAGCTCGACCGCCTTCGGGTGGGCGTAGGACCACACCGGGAAGAAGGCCAGTTCCTGGCCCTGCTTGTACGCCGCCTCGGCGAGCTCGTGACGGCCGTGACCGGCGTTGACCACGAACAGGCCGGACAGGCCGTCGAGGTAGCGCTTGCCCTGGTCGTCGTAGATGTAGGTGCCCTCGCCACGCACGATGGTGGGAACGGGCGCGTTCTCGTAGTCCGACATGCGGGTGAAGTGCATCCACAGGTGGTCGTACGCGGTTCGGCTGAGGTCCTTGCTCACGGCTATCGGGTTCCCCACATATAGGTCTGCTTCTTGAGCTTCAGGTAGACGAAACTCTCGGTGGAGCGCACGCCGGGGATGGCCCGGATGCGTTTGTTGATCGTTTCCAGCATGTGGTCGTCGTCCTCGCAGACGATCTCCACCATCAGGTCGAAGGAGCCTGCGGTCATCACCACGTACTCGCACTCGGCCATGGCCGACAGCGCCTCCGCGACGGGATCGAGGTCGCCTTCGACGTTGATGCCGACCATGGCCTGCCGCCGGAACCCCACGGTGAGCGGGTCCGTGACGGCGACGATCTGCATCACGCCCTGGTCGAGCAGCTTCTGAACGCGCTGCCGTACGGCCGCCTCGGAGAGGCCCACGGCCTTGCCGATCGCGGCGTACGGACGACGCCCGTCGTCCTGGAGCTGCTCGATGATTGCGAGGGACACGGCATCGACCGCTGGTGACGATCCGTTCCCGGTCCTGGAGTCTGCGCTGCGACTGGCCACGGATCCACTGTGCACCGCGACTCGTCTGTCTGGCAACCCTGGATCGATGAAATTCGTTGTCTGAAGGCCTGGATCTCACTGAATCCGAAGTTCGCGGCGGTTGGGTATGTCGAAAGCGTTACCCCAGCGACTAGGCTGGACATCTCACCCATTGGACGTGTCGACAGGAGGGGTGGTTGTGACCACCGAGGTGCGCCGTCTGCGCAACTACATCAACGGAGAGTTCCGGGACGCCGCGGACGGGCGGACCATTGACGTGGTCAACCCGACTACGGAAGAGGTCTACGCGACCTCGCCGCTCTCCGGCCAGGCCGATGTCGATGCCGCCATGGCTGCCGCGGCCGCCGCCTTCCCTGCCTGGCGCGACGCCACGCCCGCCGAGCGCCAGAGGGCCCTGCTGAAGATCGCGGACGCCTTCGAGGAGCGTGCGGAGGACCTGATCGCCGCCGAGTCCGAGAACACCGGCAAGCCGCTCGAACTCACCCGCACCGAAGAGATCCCGCCGATGGTGGACCAGATCCGCTTCTTCGCGGGTGCGGCGCGGATGCTCGAAGGCCGCTCGGCCGGCGAATACATGGAGGGCCTGACCTCCATCGTCCGCCGCGAGCCGGTCGGCGTCTGTGCACAGGTCGCGCCGTGGAACTACCCGATGATGATGGCCGTCTGGAAGTTCGCCCCGGCGCTCGCCGCGGGCAACACCGTCGTCATCAAGCCGTCCGACACCACCCCGGCGTCGACCGTGCTGATCGCCGAGATCATCGGCCAGATCCTGCCCAAGGGCGTCTTCAACGTCATCTGCGGCGACCGGGACACCGGCCGCGCGATGGTCGAACACCCGACCCCGGCGATGGCCTCCATCACCGGTTCGGTACGGGCCGGCATGCAGGTCGCCGAGTCCGCCGCCAAGGACGTCAAGCGCGTCCACCTGGAGCTCGGCGGCAAGGCCCCGGCCGTCGTCTTCGAGGACAGCGACATCGCCAAGGCCGTCGAGGGCATCTCGGTCGCGGGCTTCTTCAACGCGGGCCAGGACTGCACGGCCGCGACCCGCGTCCTCGTCCACGAGTCGATCCACGACGAGTTCGTCACCGCGCTCGCCAAGGCCGCCGCCGACACGAAGACGGGGCAGCCGGACGACGAGGACGTGCTGTACGGCCCGCTCAACAACGCCAACCAGCTGAAGCAGGTCAGCGGCTTCATCGAGCGGCTCCCCGCCCATGCCAAGGTCGAGGCGGGCGGCCACCGGGTCGGCGACAAGGGCTACTTCTACGCCCCGACCGTCGTCTCCGGCCTGCGCCAGGACGACGAGATCATCCAGAACGAGGTCTTCGGCCCGGTCATCACCGTCCAGTCGTTCACCGACGAGACGCAGGCCGTGGAGTACGCGAACGGCGTCGAGTACGCCCTCGCCTCGTCGGTGTGGACCAAGGACCACTCCCGGGCGATGCGGATGTCCAAGAACCTCGACTTCGGCTGTGTGTGGATCAACACCCACATTCCGCTCGTTGCCGAGATGCCGCACGGCGGATTCAAGAAGTCCGGCTACGGCAAGGACCTCTCCGCGTACGGCTTCGAGGACTACACGCGCATCAAGCACGTCATGACGTCGCTCGACGACTGATCTTCCGTGCATGCGGTGACGGTCCCGGGCTCCGGTCCGGGGCCGTTTCCGTGCCCCGCTCCTGACGGGGCATCGACAGGGTGTGCGGGTGAAGCGCACGCCGCTGGACGAATGGTCCATTGTCCGCCCGACCCGCCGACCGGCATCCTGCGCAGGTGCGAGCGATCCCGAACCACCCCATGTCCCGCCGGTCCCTGCTGCGCGCCTTCGGGGCTGGAGCGGCCGGTGCCACCCTGGCCGGCTGCGGAGTGCCCGCGGCGTATGTGCGGCCCGGTGACCGCGCCGGACGCGACTTCTCCGCCACCGACCACACGCTGCACTTCGCCAACTGGCCGCTGTACATCGACACCGACGACGAGGACGAGTCCAAGCGGCCCACCCTCGACGCGTACACCGAGCGCACCGGAATCTCCGTCACGTACACCGAGGAGATCAACGACAACGACGAGTTCTTCGGGAAGATCAGCCCGGCGCTGATGAATCACCAGCAGACCGGCCGGGACCTGATCGTCATCAGCGACTGGATGGCCGCCCGGTTCGTACGGCTCGGCTGGGTGCAGGAGATGGACCGGACCCAGCAGCCCAACGTCGCCAAGTACCTGGATCCGCAGCTGCGTTCGCCTGCCTTCGACCAGGGCCGAATGCACAGCGTCCCCTGGCAGTCCGGGATCACCGGCATCGCGTACAACCGCAAGAAGCTCGGCCGCGAGATCAAGCACCTGAGCGATCTGTGGGCGGACGACCTGCGCGGCAAGGTGACGCTGCTGTCCGGGCTCGACGAGTCCTTCGCCCTGCTGATGCAGGGCAACGGCGTCGACATCACCCGCTGGACGCAGGACGACTTCTACACGACGTGCGACCAGGTGGAGAGGCTGGTGAAGAAGAATCACATCCGCCGCTTCACCGGCAACGACTACATCAAGGACCTGTCGACCGGCGATGTGCTCGCCTGCCAGGCCTACTCGGGCGATGTAATCCAGCTCCAGGCCGACAACCCGGAGATCGAGTTCGTGGTGCCCGAGGAGGGAGCCGAACTCTGGGCGGAATCACTCATGATCCCCAACCTTGCCCGCCACAAGAGCAATGCCGAGAAGCTGATCGACTACTACTACGAGCCCGAGGTCGCCGCGGTACTCGCTACCTGGGTCAACTACGTCTGTCCCGTCCCCGCCGCCCGCGAGGTGCTCGCCTCCGCCAAGGACGAGGAGACCGCCGCCCTCGCCGAGGATCCACTGATCTTCCCCGACGACGCGATGCGCGGACGGCTGGCGATCGCCCGCGATATCACGTCCGAGGAACGCACCGAGTTCGCGAAGAAATGGAACTCCATCGTCGGCCTCTGAGGGAGGTGTCAGGGCGGTGTAAAGGACACGTAAACCCGGGCGTACGCTGCGGGCATGAGCGAGCGAAGAGCCCTGCTGAGGCGCGTACGCGTGTGGTTGGTCGTCTTTATCGTCTGTCTGGTGCTGAGCGGGCTGACCGCCTTTCCGCTCGTCCATGAACTCCACTGGACCGAGGACCTGCTGAGGTCCTCGGCCTCACCCGTGCCCGAGCACTTCCCGGCCCTGATGGAGTGGATCACCCGGGTCAGGACCGGCCTCGACGAGGCCGACGCGAAGTACCCCTTCGTGCTGTACGGCACCGACTGGCTGGCCTTCGCGCATCTCGTCATCGCCGTCGCGTTCTACGGTCCGTACCGCGACCCGGTCCGCAACATCTGGGTCATCGAGTTCGGCATGATCGCCTGCGCCGGGATCATCCCGCTCGCGCTGATCTGCGGACCGGTCCGGGGGATCCCCTTCTGGTGGTCGGTCATCGACATGTCGTTCGGTGTCATCGGGGTGATTCCGCTGCTCGTCGTCCACCGGATGATCAAGCGGCTGGAGGCGATGGAACGGACGCCGGATCCGGTGGCTGGCCCGGCGGTGGCTCCGGCGGTCTGAGTCACCCGGCCGACGGGGCACCGAAGGCGGCCACCACGATGTTCATCGCCGTGGCGTTCATGCCGTCGCCCTTCGCGTCCGTCGCGTTGACGCTGTAGACGAGTGTCCGGGAGAGATCACGGGTGGCCACGACAGCGGTGTTGTAGCCCCAGCGGCCACCCGGACCCGCGCCCGTGCGGGCGGTGCCGCCGTGTGCCGAGGCGCGTTCCCGGATGCCGATCAGACCCATTCCGGTGACGGTCCCGGGACCGCGCCCGTCATCGGGACTGTGAGGGGCAACGCCAGGGGCTCATAAGTCAGTTGTACGCAGACGGTGGTGGCGGCGGCATGTTTGACGACGTTCGTCAGGGCCTCCTGCACGATCCGGTACACAGTGGCCTCGACGTCCAGGCCGGGCGGGCGGGCCGGACCCGTGACCTCGTACGCGATCTCCAGGCCGCTGCCGCGTACCCGCTCGACCATGCCGGGCAGCCCGGCCGGCGCGGGCTGGGGTTCCCGCGGCGCGTCGCGCGGGCTCTCGTTCTCGGGCAGCACGCCGAGCATCCGGCGCGGCTGCACCATGGCGTCCCGCCCCGTCTCCGAGATCGCGTCGAACGCCGCCTCGGCACGCTCCGGTGCCGTGCGCACGGCCACCGGGCCGCTTCACCGGTGAGGAGAGTTCGGCCACCGTGCAGAACGCCACGAGTCCTGCGTACGGGAGCGGCTGGCCCGGCCCGTCGACCGTGAACTTGTACAGGCCGCCGACAGCGAGCACGGCGATCAGCACGGCGACCGGAGCCCGTCGCCGCGCGACCAGCGGCACCACGCTCAGGGTGGTCAGTCCGTACGCCGCCCACGTCGCCTCCGGCAGGTCCGGGCCGCGCTGGACGACGAACGGCATGGTCACCGCGGCTTGCACCAGCAGCGTGATGAAGAGGTCCACGGTCCGGGGGACCCGTCCCGAGTGCCCTCGGGCCGATGCCACGCAGGTGCATGGGGCCGGCGCCGTCAGGGCTTCCGGGCCACTGCGCCGAACTGGGCGACTTCGGCGCCCTCGGTGGCCGGGCCGGTGCGCCAGCGTGCACACGACACGATGCCGGGATCGACGAGCTGCAGACCCTCCAGGAACGAGGCGAATTCGGCGCGGCTGCGGGCGGTGATCGGCGGTGTGGCGTTCTCGTTCCAGAACCGCATCGCCGCTTCGTTGCCCTCGCCGCCCAGCTCCGGCGTGGGGTGGGTG
The DNA here is from genome assembly GCF_040608395.1 of Streptomyces sp. NPDC005181. Lineage (NCBI taxonomy): Bacteria > Bacillati > Actinomycetota > Actinomycetes > Kitasatosporales > Streptomycetaceae > Streptomyces > Streptomyces sp. NPDC005181. The sequence goes on along the minus strand of NZ_JBEXID010000031.1, from coordinate 24,084 downwards.
AGCACCAGATAGCTGCCGGACGGCATCGCGTCCATCAGCTTCCGTACGATGCCCCGCGCCTCGTCCGTGTCGAGAACGAAGTTCAGGATGCCGAGCATCATCACCGCGACCGGCTTCTTCAGGTCGAGGGTCGGTTCGACCGCCTGCAGGATCTGATCCGGGTGGTGGGCGTCCGCGTCGATGTACTCGGTCGCACCCTCCGGCGAGCTGGTGAGCAGCGCGCGGGCGTGCGCCAGCACGATCGGGTCGTTGTCGACGTACACGATGCGGGCGTCGGGGGCGGTGTGCTGCGCGACCTCATGGGTGTTGTCCGCCGTCGGCAGGCCGGTGCCGATGTCCAGGAACTGGCCGATCCCCGCGTCACCGGCCAGATGACGGACCGCCCGCCCCAGGAACGCCCGGTCGGCGCGCGCCACTTCGCCGATGCTCGGGTACATGCCGGTGACCTGATCGCCGACCGCACGGTCGACGGGGTAGTTGTCCTTGCCGCCCAGCCAGTAGTTCCAGACCCGGGCGTTGTGCGCGATGTCGGAACGGACGTGGGGCGAAAGGGGGTTGCGGCGTGGATCGGTCACATCAGTCACATCTGCTCCTCTGGCGCCGGGGCAACATCACGATCGATGAGGCACCGTCCATGATGCCGGATCGATCAAGAATGCTCAGCGGACCGGGAGTTGGCGAGCAAACGGTGCAAGGCGTCGATCCGATTGGTGGTGATCGAGTCGACGCCGTGCTCGATCAGGCGACGCATGGTGCGCTTGGTGTCGGCCGTCCAGGCCGAGACCAGCAGCCCGTCCCGGTGGACACGGTCCGTCAACTCCCGGCTCACCAGTCCGAACCGGTAGTTGAGCCAGCGCGGCTTCACCGCGTCCAGCAGACCGGCGCGGGGCGGGGCGAGCGACGTCCAGGTCAGGGCGATCTCGGCGGACGGATCCGCTGCGCGCACCCGCAGCATGGCCTCGGGGCCTGCGCAGTAGTACGTGCGCTCCCCGGCCCCGCACTCGCGGACCACACCGACGGTCCTGCGTACCGAATCGTCGGTGGAGCCGGGCAGGTCGACCATGAGGCGGTGCGTTCCGGCGGTGAGCAGTGCCTCTCGCAGGGTGGGGACACCGCCCGCGGTCACTTCGGTGAGCTCCTGGTGGGTGAACCCGTCCAGCCTGCGGTCGTGGCCCCACAGCCGTTCCAGCGTGGAGTCGTGCAGCAGGACGGGCACCCCGTCGCGGGTGACCCGGACATCGATCTCGACCGCGTCCGCCCCCCGTTCGATCGCGGAGCGGATCGACGGGAGAGTGTTCTCGCGGACACGGTACGGATCGCCGCGGTGAGCCACGGCGGTGACAGAGGTGGCCATGGGGCCATTGTCACCAGCTGCGGTCACCGGCCGCTGCGCTCCAGCCAGCTCGTCGTGTACGTGTCGATCTCGGCGGCCAGCGTCCGCTTGCCGGCCGGGTCGAGGTACGAGGCCTCCACCGCATTCTTCGCGAGTGCGGCGAGACCCCGCTCGTCCAGGCCGAGGAGACGGGCCGCCACCCCGTACTCGTTGTTGAGGTCCGTGCCGAACATCGGCGGGTCGTCGCTGTTGATGGTGACGAGAACGCCGGCGTCCACCATCTCCTTGACCGGGTGCCGGTCGAGGTCGGTGACGGCACGGGTCGCGATGTTCGAGGTCGGGCAGACCTCCAGCGGAATCCGGTGCTCGGCGAGGTGGTCGAGGAGCCTCGGGTCCCGGGTGGCGCTGGTGCCGTGGCCGATGCGCTCGGCGCGCAGCTCGGTGAGGGCGTCCCAGATGGTCTGCGGGCCCGTGGTCTCCCCGGCGTGCGGAACGGAGTGCAGGCCCTCGGCGATCGCCCGGTCGAAGTAGGGCTTGAACTGCGGGCGGGGCACGCCGATCTCCGGGCCGCCGAGACCGAACGCGACGAGCCCCTCGGGCCGCAGCCCGACCGCGAGCCGGGTGGTCTCCTCGGCGGCTTCCAGTCCGGCCTCGCCGGGGATGTCGAACGTCCAGCGCAGTACGACCCCGAGCTCGGCCTCGGCTGCCTTGCGGGCGTCCTCGATGGCCTCCATGAAGCCCTGCTCCGGGATCCCGCGCCGGGTCGAGCTGAACGGGGTGACGGTCAGCTCCGCATACCGGATGTTCTGGCGGGCCATGTCACGGGCGACCTCGAAGGTCAGCAGCCGGACGTCCTCCGGGGTGCGGATCAGGTCCACGACGGAGAGATAGACGTCGATGAAGTGAGCGAAGTCGGTGAAGGAGAAATAGTCAGCCAGCGCCTCGGGGTCCGTGGGGACCTTGGAGTCCGGGTGGTGGGCGGCCAGTTCGGCGACGATGCGGGGCGAGGCGGATCCGACATGGTGCACATGCAGTTCGGCCTTGGGCAGCCCCGCGATGAAGGGGTGCAGATCGGTCATCGGATCCTCCGGAACGTGAGGTCTGAGCGGTCCGGGCGCACGGCGGCCCGGGGATCATCGTAGGCCGGGGCCGGTCCGGCGGGAGCGGGCCGTAGCATGACGGGACCACGATGGGGGAGGCCCATGTCAGAGAACACAGAGCAACCAGGGGGCGGGGCCGCGCCACGCGACCCCTGGGCTCCGCCGGACAGCAGGGTGCCGCTGGAGAAGCCGGCCGGTGATCCTCGCCCGCCTGCGGTGCACGACCAGCAGACGGTCACCTCGATGCCCGCCGCAGAACCGGGCCCCGCGTCCACCGACGGGTTCGGCGGCGCACCGGGCACCGGCCCCGGCGCGGGCCAGGTCCCCGGCGACGTACCGCCGCCGCCGATCGCGCCGAGCGGTCCGGGCCAGACGACACCGCCGCCCGCGGGACAGTACGGGTACCCGGCCGCACCGCAGCCGCAGTACGGCGGTTACCCGGGCTACCCCGGTTACGGCCAGGCTCCCTGGGGCGGACCGGGACCCGCGAACGGACTCGGCATCGCGTCGATGGTGCTCGGCATCATCGCGGTGGTCGGCTTCTGCATGTGGGGGCTCGGCGTCGTCGTCGGCGTCCTTGCGCTGATTTTCGGTCTCCTGGGCCGCGGTCGCGTCAAGCGAGGCGAGGCGACCAACAGCGGCATGGCGCTGGCCGGCATCATTCTGGGCTCGATCGGCATCGTCATCAGCGGGGCCTTCCTGGGCTTCCTGATCTGGGCGATAGCCAATGACGACCTCAACAATGACGACAGCTACCCCTACGACGACCCGTACGGCACATCCCTGGTCGTGGACGTCGCACGCTGAGGGGCGTCCCGGAAGCGGGACAGCCGCCAGCACACGCACGGCCCGCGGGGCGGTGGGGAAACCCATCGCCCCGCGGGCCGTTTCATGCGGTGCGCAGCTCCTTGCGGGCCTCCATCAGCGCGAACCCCAGCAGATTCAGCCCGCGCCAGCTCGCCGGCTGCTCGGCACGCGGATCGTCCGCCGCCAGCCCGATGCCCCAGATCCGGTCCACGGGGCTGGCCTCGACGAGCACCCGGTCCCCGGTGTTCACCAGGAACTCCCGCAGCTCGGCGTTCTGGCCGAACTTGTGGACGCTGCCCGCCACCACCAGGGCGAACCGCTCCCGCTCCCACACGGCCCCGTCGAAACCGCGGACCAGCCGCCCCGTTTTCTTCGCCGCAGCGGGGCTGCTCGCGGACACGGCGCGGCGCTCCGCCTCCTCGTCGCCGAAGAGCCGCGCCTTGCCGGCCATCATCCAGTGCTCGGCCGACGCATACGTCACGCCGTCGACGGTGAACGGCGACGGCCACCACTGACTGAGACAGCTCGCACCGATCCGCCCGTCCGGGAGCGGACGGTGCCCCCAGAACCGCAGGTACGTCACCTTCTCGCCGCGGCCGGTCCGCACCACAAGATCGTTCAAGTGCTCCATGACATGCGAGTGTGGCATCCGCCACTGACACTCCGTACGGGTAATTCCGTACCGACGCGACACATGGTCGACAGATTCCGTCGCGTAACCAAAAGGCAACAACGGAATCACTTGTTGGGCTCGGTCTCCTCTGTCAGGATCGGCACTTAATTCGAGCAAAAGCTACGCCGCCCCGGTCGACGGGGACAGCGGCGGAGGAGAGCGTCATGGGCAACGGTTTCCAGGTGCAGGACCGCTTCGCGGACGGCGCACAGTACATCGACGGACGTCTGCGGTCCGGCACGTCGGGACGCAGCCACGCGGTCGTGAACCCGGCGACGGGCGAGACCGTCTACACATACGAACTGGCGGGCACCGCCGATGTCGACGCGGCCGTCGCTGCCGCGCGGGAGGCCTTCCCCGGCTGGTCCGGTGCCACACCGGCCGAGCGGTCCGAGGCGATGCACCGCTTCGCCGCCGTACTCGCCGAGCAGGCCGACGACTTCGCGTACGCCGAGTCGCTCCAGTGCGGCAAGCCGGTCAAGCTCTCCACCGAGTTCGACGTGCCGGGCACCATCGACAACACCTCCTTCTTCGCGGGCGCCGCCCGCCATCTGGAGGGCAGCTCCGCGGGCGAGTACGACGGCGACCACACCTCGTACGTACGCCGTGAGGCGATCGGTGTCGTCGGCTCCATCGCCCCCTGGAACTACCCGCTCCAGATGGCCGCGTGGAAGATCCTTCCGGCGATCGCGGCAGGTAACACGATCGTGCTGAAGCCCGCCGAGATCACCCCGTTGACCTCATTGATGTTCGCGCAGGCGGCCACCGCGGCGGGCATCCCGGACGGTGTGATCAACATCGTCACCGGGGCGGGCAAGGACGCGGGCGAGCACCTCGTCGGCCACCCGGACGTCGTGATGACCTCGTTCACCGGCTCCACCGCCGTCGGCAAGCGGGTCGCCGAGATCGCCACCGCCACCGTCAAGCGCCTCCACCTCGAACTCGGCGGCAAGGCCCCCTTCCTGGTCTTCGACGACGCCGACCTCGACGCCGCCGTCAACGGCGCGGTCGCCGGAGCGCTCATCAACACCGGTCAGGACTGCACCGCCGCCACTCGCGCCTACGTCCAGCGCCCGCTCTACGACGCCTTCGTCCAGGGCGTCGCCGAGCTGATGGAGACCGTCCGGCTCGGCGACCCCTTCGATCCGTCGACCGACCTCGGCCCGCTGATCAGCCACGCCCAGCGGGACCGGGTGGCCGGATTCGTCGAGCGCGCCCGTGCGTACGCCACCGTCGTCACCGGCGGCGAGGCTCCCGGCGGCGACCTCAAGGACGGTGCGTACTACCGGCCGACGCTGGTCGCCGGAGCCGCCCAGGACAGCGAGATCGTGCAGTCGGAGATCTTCGGCCCGGTCCTGGTCGTGCTGCCCTTCGACACCGACGACGAGGGCATCGCTCTCGCCAACGACACCCCGTACGGACTCGCCGCCTCCGCCTGGAGCCGCGACGTGTACCGCGCGAGCCGTGCCACCCGCGAGATCAAGGCGGGCTGCGTCTGGGTCAACGACCACATTCCGATCATCAGCGAGATGCCGCACGGCGGCTACAAGGCCAGTGGCTTCGGCAAGGACATGTCGGCGTATTCCTTCGAGGAGTACACGCAGGTCAAGCATGTGATGTACGACAACACCGCGGTCGCCCGCAAGGACTGGCACCGCACGATCTTCGGGGACCGATAGCCCGGCCGCAACGGCCACTCCCACCCGAAAGGGCAACGCGCATGGAGCAGTACGAGTCCGAGCACCTCTCTGCGACGCAGCTGGCCGCGATGCGGCGCAGTCTGACCAGTGGCAGGGGCGCCCTCACCCGGCGTTCGCTCATCCGCGCCTCCGGCATGGGCGCGCTCGCGCTCGGCGGACTGGGGACGCTGAGCGCATGCGGCATCCCGCCCGCGAAGCGGGAAGGGGACGCCGCCGCGGCCTCGGACGACCATTCGGCCAAGGAGAAGCAGATCAACTTCTCCAACTGGACCGAATACATGGACGTCAGTGAGGACGAGAAGCACCGGCCCACCCTGGAGGCGTTCACGAAACGCACCGGGATCAAGGTCAAGTACACCGAGGACATCAACGACAACGTCGAATTCTTCGGCAAGATAAAGCCGCAGCTGGCCGCGGGCCAGGACACCGGCCGGGACCTCATCATCGTCACCGACTGGCTGGCCGCGCGGATCATCCGGCTCGGCTGGGCCCAGAAGCTCGACCCGGTGAACCTGCCGCACGCCTTCGCCAACCTCGCGACCCAGTTCCGCACCCCCGACTGGGACCCGGGCCGCGCCTACTCGTACCCCTGGACGGGCATTCCGACCGTCATCGCCTACAACTCCAAGGCGACCGGCGGGCGCAAGGTCGACTCCATCACGCAGCTGCTCGACGACCCCTCCCTCAAGGGCAGGGTCGGATTCCTCTCCGAGATGCGTGACTCCGTCGGCATGACCCTGCTCGACATGGGCAAGGACCCCGGGACATTCACGGACGCCGACTTCGACGCGGCGATCGGCCGGATCCAGAAGGGCGTCGACAAGAAGCAGATCCGCCGCTTCACCGGCAACGACTACACCGCGGACCTCGACAAGGGCGACATCGCCGCCTGTATCGCGTGGGCCGGCGACATCATCCAGCTCCAGTCCGGAAACCCGGACATCAAGTACGCGATCCCGGCCGCCGGTTACATCACGTCGAGCGACAACATGCTGGTCCCCGCCAAGGCCCGGCACAAGACCAACGCCGAGAAGCTCATGGACTACTACTACGAGCCGCCGGTCGCCGCCCAGCTCGCCGCGTACATCAACTATGTCTGTCCGGTCGACGGTGTCCGCGAGGAACTCACCAAGATCGACAAGGCGATGGCCGCCAACACACTCATCCTCCCCGACAAGGAGATGGCGGCCCGATCGCACGCCTTCCGCTCGCTGACAAGCAAGGAAGAGACGGCGTACGAGGAGAAGTTCGCCAAGCTCATCGGCGCCTGACCGCCGTGCCTTTTCCCCCTCGCCCGATCTCCCCCTGACACCACTGGGACTGCGACCCATGACACAGCAGCAGACAGAACGCGGCGACGTCCGCCTCACCGGGATCAGCAAGATGTACGGTTCCTTCGCCGCCGTCCAGCCGCTCGACCTGACCGTCCCCCAGGGCTCCTTCTTCGCCCTGCTCGGAGCATCCGGCTGCGGCAAGACCACCACCCTGCGGATGATCGCGGGGCTGGAGGAGGCCACCACCGGCACCATCTCGCTCGGCGGCCGGGACATCACCGACCTGCCCCCGTACAAGCGGCCCGTCAACACCGTTTTTCAGAGCTATGCGCTCTTCCCGCACCTCGACATCACCGAGAACGTCGCCTTCGGTCTGCGCCGGCGCGGCATCAAGTCGGTGAAGAAGCAGGTCGACGACATGCTGGAGCTCGTTCAGCTCGGCGACTTCGCGAGGCGGAAACCGCACCAGCTCTCCGGCGGCCAGCAGCAGCGCGTCGCCGTCGCCCGCGCCCTGATCAACCACCCGCAGGTGCTCCTGCTCGACGAGCCGCTCGGCGCCCTCGACCTCAAGCTGCGCCGCCAGATGCAGCTGGAGCTCAAGCGCATCCAGACCGAGGTCGGCATCACGTTCATCCATGTCACCCACGACCAGGAGGAGGCCATGACCATGGCCGACACCGTCGCGGTGATGAACGCGGGCCGCGTCGAACAGCTCGGCGCCCCTGCCGATCTGTACGAGAACCCGCAGACGACTTTTGTCGCCAACTTCCTCGGCACCTCCAACCTCATCGAGGGCGAGATCGCCGAGTCCGGCGCGGACATCCTCGTCGGCGCGGGCGGCAGCACGCTGCGACTGCCGGCCGGGCGATGCTCGGCCCCCACCGCCCGCGGCGGCAAGATCCTGGTCGGCATCCGCCCGGAGAAGATCTCCCTCGCCCCCGCCGACGAAGCGGACACCATAGCCGCCGGACGTAACCGGGTAACCGGCTGGATCGTCGACTCCAGTTTCATCGGCGTCTCGACGCAGTACGTGGTGGAGAGCCCGGCCGGCAAGGCACTTCAGGTGTACGAGCAGAACGTCGGGCACCGCGCGGGACTCGCCCGCGGCACCGAGGTCGTCCTGCACTGGAACCCGGAGCACACCTTCGGCCTCGACGCGGCTCAGGACATCGACGCCGGTGTGGAGACGGTGGAGGACGCGACATGACCGTCACCGAAGCGCCGCCCGCGCCGTCCAAGGGCCCAGCCGAGCTCCCCGTACGCAAGGCCTCCACCCGCAAGCGGCTCGTCCCGTACTGGCTGCTGCTCCCCGGCATCCTCTGGCTGGTCGTCTTCTTCGCCCTGCCGATGGTCTACCAGGCATCGACCTCCGTACAGACGGGATCCCTGGAGAAGGGGTTCGAGGTCACCTGGCACTTCCAGACCTACTGGGACGCGCTGTCCGAGTACTACCCGCAGTTCATCCGGTCCCTGCTGTACGCGGGCACCGCGACGATCCTCTGCCTGCTGCTCGGCTACCCGCTCGCGTATCTGATCGCGTTCAAGGCGGGCCGCTGGCGCAATGTGGTGCTGGTGCTGGTCATCGCGCCGTTCTTCACCAGCTTCCTGATCCGTACGCTCGCCTGGAAGACGATCCTCGCGGACGGCGGCGCGGTCGTCGACGTACTGAGCGCCCTGCACGTCCTGGACGTCACCAGCTGGCTCGGCTGGACCGAGAACAACCGGGTGCTGGCCACGCCGATGGCCGTGGTCTGCGGTCTGACGTACAACTTCCTGCCGTTCATGATCCTGCCGCTCTACACCTCGCTGGAGCGGATCGACGGCAGGCTGCACGAGGCGGCCGGCGATCTGTACGCCACCCCCGCCACCACCTTCCGCAAGGTGACGTTCCCGCTCTCCATGCCGGGTGTCGTCTCGGGCACGCTGCTGACCTTCATCCCGGCCAGCGGTGACTACGTCAACGCCGAGCTGCTGGGCTCCACCGACACCAAGATGGTCGGCAGCGTCATCCAGACCCAGTTCCTGCGCGTCCTCGACTACCCGATGGCAGCCGCGCTCTCCTTCATCCTCATGGCGGTCGTCCTGCTGATGGTGACCGTCTACATTCGCCGCTCCGGGACGGAGGACCTGGTCTGATGCCCGTACTGCGCTGGCTCCGCCGCCATCTGATCGTCATCGCGGGTCTGCTGACCCTCGCCTACATGATCCTTCCGAACATCGTCGTGATGGTGTTCTCCTTCAACAAGCCGAACGGGCGCTTCAACTACGCCTGGCAGCGCTTCTCGCTGGACGCCTGGACGGATCCCTGCGGCGTCGCCGACATGTGCGGCTCGCTCTCGCTCTCCCTCCAGATCGCCACCTGGGCGACGATCGGCGCGACCGCGCTCGGCACGATGATCGCCTTCGCACTGGTCCGCTACCGCTTCCGGGCGCGCGGCGCGATCAACTCGCTGATCTTTCTCCCGATGGCGATGCCCGAGGTCGTCATGGCCGCCTCACTGCTCACGCTCTTCCTCAACATGGGCGCTCAGCTGGGTTTCTGGACGATCCTCATCGCGCACATCATGTTCTGTCTGAGCTTCGTCGTGACGGCGGTCAAGGCGCGCGTGATGTCGATGGACCCGCGGCTGGAGGAGGCGGCCCGCGATCTGTACGCGGGACCCGTGCAGACCTTCGTCCGGGTGACCCTGCCGATCGCCGCCCCCGGAATCGCCGCGGGAGCGCTGCTCGCCTTCGCGCTCTCCTTCGACGATTTCATCATCACCAATTTCAACGCGGGCTCGACCGTGACCTTCCCCATGTACGTCTGGGGTTCGGCACAGCGCGGCACACCCGTGCAGATCAACGTCATCGGCACGGCGATGTTCATCATTGCCGTTCTGGTGGTTGTCGCCGGCCAGCTCGTCACGAACCGGCGAAAAAACAGCGCACGTCCCTGAAAGTCCTGAAGGAGTTGGAAACCATGGCCCCAGCCGCCATGCGTACTGCTGCACAATCGCTCTCCGACGCACGACCGGTCTCGTTCTGGCTGGACGACCCCGGCAGGCCCGACGCGCTTCCCGCGCTCACCGGCGACGAGCACTGCGATCTGCTCGTCATCGGCGGCGGATACAGCGGACTGTGGACCGCACTGATCGCCAAGGAACGCGATCCGGAACGGGACGTCGTACTGATCGAGGGGCACGAGGTGGGCTGGGCCGCCTCGGGCCGCAACGGCGGATTCTGCGCCGCCTCGCTCACCCACGGCCTCCCCAACGGCCTGGACCGCTGGCCGGACGAGATCAAGAAGCTGGAAGAGCTGGGCGAGCAGAACCTCGACGCCATCGAGGCGGCCGTCGCCCGCTATTCCATCGACTGCGCATTCGAGCGCACCGGCGAGATCGATGTCGCCACCGAACCGCATCAGCTGGAAGAGCTGCGGGCATGGCACCAGGAAGCCGAGAAGCTCGGCTTCACCGGAGTGGAATTCCTCGACCGGGACGCACTGCGTGCGGAAGTCGACTCACCGACCTTCCTCGGCGGACTCTGGGACCGGCGCGGAGTCGCCATGCTGCACCCCGCCAAGCTGGCCTGGGGCCTCAAGCGGGCCTGCCTCGAACTGGGGGTGCGGGTGTACGAGCACACCCGGGGCCTCGAACTGGCCAGAACCGCCACCGGGATGGCGGTCCGCACGCCGTACGGGAAGGTCCTCGCCCGCCGGGTCGCACTCGGCACGAACATCTTCCCGTCGCTGGTCAAGCGGGTGCGTCCGTACACCGTCCCGGTCCACGACTACGCGCTGATGACCGAGCCGCTCACCGCCGACCAGCTCGCCTCCATCGGCTGGAAGAACCGGCAGGGACTGGGCGACAGCGCCAATCAGTTCCACTACTTCCGGCTGTCCGAGGACAACCGCATCCTGTGGGGCGGCTATGACGCGATCTATCCGTACGGCGGCCGGCTGAGCGCTGATCTCGACCAGCGGCCGGAGACGTTCCTCAAGCTCGCCGGCCAGTTCTTCGACTGCTTCCCGCAGCTGGCAGGGGTACGTTTCAGTCACGCCTGGGGCGGTGCGATCGACACCTGTTCCCGCTTCTCCGCCTTTTTCGGTACGGCCCACCAGGGGCGGGTCGCCTACGCCGCCGGATTCACCGGACTGGGCGTCGGAGCCACCCGGTTCGGCGCCGATGTGATGCTCGATCTGCTCTCCGGTGAACGGACCGAGCGGACCGGTCTGGAGATGGTGCGCACCAAGCCGATGCCGTTCCCGCCGGAGCCGTTCGCATGGGCCGGGATCGAACTCACGAAGCGGTCCCTGGCCAGGGCGGACAGCCATGGCGGGCGGCGCAATCTGTGGCTGCGGACGATGGACCGGCTGGGGCTCGGCTTCGACAGCTGACCCCGGGCCGGGCCGGACCGGTCACGGTGTGACCCGGTTCACTTCCGACTGGTGCCCCCAACTCGCGTAATGATCCGGGCCGAACCCCCTCTCGCCGTGTGTACGCACTGTCGGTGCACACGGAAAGGGAGGCCGGCCATGACTGGCTCGGAGGTAAAGGCGGCAGTCGAATGGCTTGCCTCGGTGGCACCGGATCCGGCTGCGTGCCGGTGGGAATGGGAGCGCAATCCCCAGGGGATTGCGCTCCTTCCCGCAGGCAGGCGCTGGGACGTACTGATTCTTCCGCGGGAGCTCGGCTATCCGACGTTCGATGTGCTCACCCGTCTCATCGACCGGCCGGGGCCGGTCCTCTCCGACTTCGGCGACGCCCGCATGGGCTTCTTCGTGCCGCCGGGCACGGTCGCCCGCTGGATCGGAACGGGGGTACGGGGAGCGGGACTCGGCACCTGGATCGTCGTGCCGTACCCGGGGCGGGCGTCCGGCGGGGTGCGCTGGCTGATCCCGCCCGACGGTTCGGGGACGCTCAACGACGCGCCTCTGCTGGAGCTGGCGATGCACGAGGCCGCGGCGGCAACGGCCCGGAGGGGCAAGGGCGGGGACGGGGCAGAGCCAAGGGCGAGGAGGCGGGTAGGGCGCCAGGGGCTGATGGGGGCCCCGGGGGCCGGTGAGGTGGGGCTTACGGCCGGCGCGGCAGACCCGGGATGGTGCCAGAGGCCTTGACAACCCGATTGGTCTGGACCATGTTGTGGCGCCACGCTCAATTCCCCCCTGCACGGAGGCCGTTGTGGAACGCACGGGACCCCCCGCCCGATTTTCCGGACTTCTGGCCGCCCTCTCGGCGGCCCTGCTCGTCGCCGGTGGCCTGGCAGTCTCCGCGCCGGCCGCCGTGGCGGCCGACGTCGATCTGGCGCGCAACGGAGGCTTCGAGGCCGGCCTGGACGGCTGGAGCTGCACAGGCGGCAGCGGAGCCGTCGTCAGCGCACCCACCCACGGCGGTACTTCGGCACTCAAGGCGACGCCGGCCGGCAGCGACAACGCCGAGTGCTCCCAGACCGTGACGGTCAAGCCGGACTCCACATACACACTGAGCGCCTGGGTGCAGGGCAGCTACGTCTACCTCGGCGCGTCCGGAACCGGCACCACCGACGTGTCGACCTGGACGCCGTCCTCTCCCGGCTGGACACAGCTCACCACCACGTTCAGAACCGGTGCCGCCACGACGTCCGTGAAGATCTACACCCACGGGTGGTACGGCACCCCCACGTACTACGCCGACGACCTCACCCTCGTCGGCCCCGGCGGCGACCCGGTCGCGCTTCCCGCCACCCCCGCCGGGCTGAAGGCAGGCACGGTCACCTCCTCCTCCGTCGCCCTCTCCTGGACCGGCTCCACGGGAGCCACCGGCTACAACGTCTACCGGGGCGGTACGAAGGTCCTCTCCGTCACCGGGACCTCCGCCACCGTGGCGGGCCTGGCCGCCTCGACCGCGTACAGCTTCCAGGTCACCGCGACCAACTCCGCCGGTGAGTCCGCCAAGTCCACAGCGGTCACCGCCACCACCACGGCGGGCGGCGGAGGCGGCGGCTCGGGCCTCCCCACCCACGCGCTCGTCGGGTATCTGCACTCCAGCTTCGCCAACGGCTCCGGCTACACGCGGATGGCGGACGTCCCCGACTCCTGGGACGTCATCGACCTGGCCTTCGGCGAGCCGACCTCCGTCACCTCGGGCGACATCCGGTTCTCGCTCTGCCCGGTCACCGAGTGCCCGAACGTCGAGTCCGTGGCCGAGTTCAAGGCGGCGATCAAGGCCAAGCAGGCCGCGGGCAAGAAGGTGCTGATCTCCATCGGCGGCCAGAACGGTCAGGTGCAGCTCTCCACCACCGCCGCCCGTGACACCTTCGTCTCCTCCGTCAGCAAGATCATCGACGACTACGGTCTGGACGGTCTCGACATCGACTTCGAGGGCCACTCCCTCTCGCTGAACACCGGCGACACCGACTTCCGTAGCCCGACCACCCCGGTCATCGTCAACCTGATCTCCGCGGTGAAGACCCTCAAGGCCAAGTACGGCGACAAGTTCGTGCTGACCATGGCTCCCGAGACGTTCTTCGTGCAGCTCGGCTACCAGTACTACGGTTCGGGCCCCTGGGGCGGCCAGGACCCGCGCGCCGGCGCCTACCTCCCGGTCATCCACGCCCTGCGTGACGACCTCACCCTGCTGCACGTCCAGGACTACAACTCGGGCTCCATCATGGGTCTGGACAACCAGTACCACTCGATGGGCGGCGCCGACTTCCACATCGCCATGACCGACATGCTGCTCACCGGCTTCCCGGTGGCCGGTGACGCCACCAAGGTCTTCCCCGCGCTCCGTCCTGACCAGGTCTCCATCGGACTTCCTGCCTCCACCCAGGCGGGCAACGGTTACACCTCACCCGCTGAGGTCACCAAGGCGCTGAACTGCCTGACGAAGAAGACCGACTGCGGTTCGTACGCCACGCACGGGACCTGGCCCGGACTGCGCGGACTGATGACGTGGTCGATCAACTGGGACCGCTTCAACAATGGTGAGTTCTCGAAGCACTTCGACGCCTACTTCGGCGGCTGACGTCGCCGTGACCGACCGCTCGACCAGCTGAGCGCCACAAGCAGCAGCCCGCCGAGGCACCAGCTGCCGAGCACATCCAGCGGCCAGTGATAGCCGCGCAGCACCAGACCGATGCCCGTCGCCACTGTCAGCAGGACAGCGGCGACGGGCATCATCCATGACCGCTTCGACCGTCCCGCACGCGTTGTGCGGGACGCGATCAGCAGCGCCGCCGCTCCGTAGGCCACTGTGGCCGTCGCCGCGTGCCCCGACGGGTAGTAGCCGGTCTCCTCGGCCAGTGGTCCCGTCCGGGCGATCCAGTCCTTGAGCGGGACGATCAGCGCGGGCACCGCGGCCATGGCGAGAACGGCGTACAGCGGCATACGGCGTGCGCCCCGCACCAGGGCGTAGACGATCGCGCAGCCCAGGACCGGGAGCGCGACCTGCATGTTGCCGAGATCGGCGAGGAATTCGGTGAGGCGGCCGGGGCCGTGGCCGACGATGCTCCGGCCGATCCGCTCGTCCAGCCTGCGCAATGGGCCGTCGGCCGCGACCTGCCAGGTGAGGAGCGCGAAGACCGCGAAAAGCGACGACACCAGGAAGAGGAGAGGAGCCGGCCGCCCCGGAACAGGGGGGGTGGTTCCGGGGCGGCCGCCGTGATCGGTTTGCCGCGCGCCCCGGGGGGTTTGGGGCGAGCGGCCATCCGATCGGTGAGGAGTTCCGGAGCCGGAGGCTCCAGTGGTGTGCGCGATGGCACGACCAGGACGGTGCTGGGGATGCCCCGACCCGGTATCACCCGCAGTCCCCTGCGAGCGGGGTGTTTCTCTCATCTGCAGGAACCGTACGGCAGCCGATGGGGGACCGACAGCGGGAACCGGATCCCGCCATGGGCCCCCCACACGTTCTTCACAGGTCCTCACGTGAGTCCTGTCAGGATCGGCGCCAGGATCGGATCAGATCTGGGCGAAAGCCTGCTCGATGACGTCGAGGCCCTCGTCCAGCAGGTCCTCGCCGATCACCAGCGGCGGCAGGAAGCGCAGCACGTTGCCGTACGTCCCACAGGTGAGGACGAGCACGCCCTCCGCGTGGCACGCCTTCGCGAGCGTCGCGGCGGCCTCCGGGTTCGGGTCCTTCGTGCCGGGCTTCACCAGCTCGATCGCGATCATCGCGCCGCGGCCACGGATGTCACCGATGACATCGCCGTTCGGCAGCTTCGCCTGCATCTCGGCGAGGCGGCCCTTCATGACCTCCTCGATGCGCTTCGCCTTCCCGTTCAGGTCCAGCTCGCGCATCGTCTCGATGGCGCCGAGCGCACCCGCGCAGGCCACCGGGTTTCCGCCGTACGTACCGCCGAGGCCGCCCGCGTGCGCGGCGTCCATGATCTCGGCGCGGCCCGTCACGGCGGAGAGCGGCAGACCGCCCGCAATGCCCTTGGCGGTGGTGATCAGGTCGGGGACGATGCCCTCGTCCTCACAGGCGAACCACTGGCCGGTACGGCAGAAGCCGGACTGGATCTCGTCCGCGACGAAGACGATGCCGTTGTCCTTGGCGAACTGCGCGATCGCCGGGAGGAAGCCCTTCGCCGGCTCGATGAAGCCACCCTCGCCGAGTACCGGCTCGATGATGATCGCGGCGACGTTGTCGGCGCCGATCTGCTTCGTGATCTGGTCGATGGCCTGGGCGGAAGCCTCGGCACCGGCGTTCTCCGCACCGGTCGGCCAGCGGTAGCCGTACGCCACCGGGACCCGGTAGACCTCGGGCGCGAACGGACCGAAGCCCTGCTTGTACGGCATGTTCTTGGCGGTCAGCGCCATCGTCAGGTTCGTCCGGCCGTGGTAGCCGTGGTCGAAGACGACGACCGCGGTGCGCTTGGTGTAGGCACGGGCGATCTTCACGGCGTTCTCGACGGCCTCGGCACCCGAGTTGAACAGCGCGGACTTCTTGGCGTGGTCGCCCGGCGTCAGCTCGGCGAGCTGCTCACAGACCTCGACGTACCCCTCGTACGGCGTGACCATGAAACAGGTGTGGGTGAAGTCGGCGAGCTGCGCGGAGGCACGGCGTACGACGGCCTCGGCGGAGGCGCCGACCGACGTCACAGCGATACCGGATCCGAAGTCGATGAGACGGTTGCCGTCCACGTCCTCGATGATGCCGCCGCCTGCACGGGCGGTGAACACCGGCAGGGTGGAGCCCACACCTGCGGCGACCGTCGCGACACGGCGGGCCTGCAGCTCCACCGACTTCGGGCCGGGAATGGCAGTGACGACGCGGCGCTCCTGCGGAATTGCGGTCATGAGGGGCTCCTGGGGGTGTTTCGGACGCTTCTCTGTCTGCAGGCTAGGGGCGAGGCCCGGGGTCCGGCATGTTCCGTTCGGGAGAAGTGGCCCGACGCGGTTGTCCGTCACGGACATAGCGACGGCCCGGCGACCGGTGGCGAGACATCCCGCCCGACAGCGTCTGACGGGGTGCTACGGGGCACTAGATTGAGGGGATCGGGGCGCCTGCGCCCGTAGTTACCGGTCGGCGCTGGTCAGGGGACGAGGGACAGCACATGGACACCGAGGGTACGTACGACTCACGCGGCACCCGCTCCGGCCATTCGGTCCCGCGCCCGGCCGGCCCGCCACCGCCCGTACTGCCGCCCATGCCGGGCCACGCGCCGGCCACCGGCCCCTCCCTCGGAGACTGGCTGCGTCTCCCCAGGCCCCTCGCGGAACCGGGCGTCTGGCGGTCCGGGCACACCGCCCGGCCCGCCGAGGAGGAGGAGCGCACGCCCGACCGCACGCTGCTGAGCGGAGCGGTGATCTCGCTCCTTGCCTGCATCCTCGTCTGGTCGCTCTGGCACAACGGATACATCCCGTACTGGCGGGTCCCGCTGAAGCTGTTCACGCCCCATGACTGGTGGGGACCGTTCGACGATCAGCCGCTGACGCATGGGGCGGTACGGGCGCTCGAAATCTACCGTCTGCTGATCATCGGAGCCATCGTCTACGGGTTCGGCCGGTTGGGTAACTGGCCCGCCGCTTTCGAACGCTCGGTCGCCGGCCGAGGGCCCACCGCCCGTGCGGTCGGTGCGGCTGCCGGTGCGCTGCTGGTCTGGATCCTCGTGTGGACGGGGACCGTGCCGGGCATGGAGCTCACCTTCAGCTTTGTGGCCGGCCCGTGGATGGGCACCGATCGCACCCTGACCACTGTGGTCACGTACACGCTGTACGCCCTGATCACCCTGGTGATCGTGTGGCCGTTCGCGAAGCTGGGCCGATGGTCCCGGCTGCGCCGCAGGAACACCGGCGGCGCCCGCCCGCCGCAGCCCCCGACGGCACATGGCGGCACTCCTGGGGGCGCGCGTGGAAGCGTAGACCGGGGTACGGCCCGTGAGGCAGGGCACGGCACTCAGGCGGCGGGCGGCGCCGAGGGCGGTGCGAACGATCCGGCCGAGTGGCCCGACCTGCGCGCCGCCGGACAGGACCAGGCGGCCGCGAAACTCGCTCAGGAAGTCCGGTCGGGCCGGATGAACGACGTCGACTACGCCCGTATCCGACGTGCCTGGACCTCCGTACGTGCCGACAGCGCCCGGCTGCCCGCCTTCACCGACACGGTGCTGCGCAACGGCGCCGCCGCCTGCACCCACCCCTCCGGCGCGCGCGATCTCCCGGTCCGCGCCGCCCGGCACGACCTGCTCGTCGACCAGGTCAGGCTCGGCACGGTCGACGACAACGAGCGCAACCCCTATGCGCGCCGCGGCAGCGGAATCGCCCTCGACCCCGGGCTGCTCGGCACCTCCCTGCTCGCCGTCGGACCGCCTGGGGCGGGCAAGAGCCGCGCGCTGATCCGGCCCGTCGTCGAATCCCTCGCCCTTCAGGCGCTCGCCGGGCGGACCGCCGTCGTCGCGGTATGCGCCACCGGCACCCAGCTCGGAGGCGACGAGGGGTTCGACGTCGTGGTCAAGGTCGGCGACCCGGCCTCCGTCCACGATCTCGACCTCTACGGTGGCACCACCGACCCCGACGAGGCTGCGGCCGTCCTGGCCGAAGGGCTCGTCGGAGACCTCCCCGAAGTCGACAACAGGCGAGCCGCCACCGCCCTCGCGCAGCTCCTCGGCCCCTACCGCGCCGCCCACGGCCGCTTCCCCGCCGTCCCCGAGCTCCGGGAGCTGCTGGACGGTGTCCCGGCCGCGCTCGAGGCGCTGCGCGAGGCTGTCGACGCGGCGGGCGGGCAGAGCATGCACCGCGAACTGGACGCCCGCGCCCGCCAGTCCGGTGCTCCCGGAGACCCGGGACCCGCGCTCGCCGACCGGGTCGCGCTGCTCGACCGGCCCGCATTCGCCGATTTCTTCGACACCACGGGCAAGGCCCGCCCCTTCTCCCTGCGGGCCCTGGAGCACCCGCTCCGGGTCCGCATCGATCTGCCCGAACGCGGCCACGCCGAGGCGTCGCGGATGCTGGCCCGTCTGGTCCTCGCCCAGTTCACCGCGAGCGCCGCTGCCCGCGCCGACCGCTCCCTCTTCGCCTGCCTGGTCCTCGACGACGCGACCCGCACGCTGACCCCCGACACCGTCCGGGGCATCCAGCGGCTGCGCTCCGCGCACGCCGGGGCCGTGCTCACGCTGCGCACCCTCGACGACGTCCCGGAGAGCCTGCACACGGCGCTCCTCGGTGCGGTCGGCTGCCGGATGGCGTTCTCCGGGATCACCACCTGGGACGGGAAGCGGTTCGCCGAGGCATGGGGTACGGAATGGGTCGAGACCCGGGACGTCACCCAGCGCACGGTCTTCGCCGACCAGCCGATGACCCGGGCCATCCACGCCTTCCGCAAGCTGGTCACCGGCAAGGCTGTGACCACGGACGCCGTGACCGTACGCCAGGTCGAGCGTGAACGCTGGTCGGCCTCCGAACTGGCCCATCGCGTCCCTGCCGGACACGCGGTGCTGTCCCTGACGACCGTACGAGGGGAGCACGCACCGCCCCTGTTGGTGAACCTGAACGGCTGAACGGGGGACGGGCGGCCACGACGCGCGGGCCGGGTCCACCGCAGCGGATCCGGTCGGCCGCGGCGGTGCCGGGTCACTGAGAGTGGTTACGGCTGACCCTGCCGCCCTGGCAGAATCGGGAGCAGCCGTTCGTACGGGACGGCGAAATCGACTCCCGAAGGTCCCGCGGTCCCCATGCCCCCCACTCTCGCCTCGCTCGTCCAGCACTCGGCGCTCAAACTCACGGTGCGTGCGGGGGCGGACCGCCTCGACGCGCCCGTGCGCTGGGCGCATGCCAGTGAGCTGGCCGACCCCGTCCCGTACATGGAGGGCGGAGAGCTCCTCCTCGTCACCGCCAGCAATCTCGATGCCGAGAACCCCGAAGCGATGCGTCGATACGTGCGCCGACTGGCCGCCGCCGGGGTCGTCGGGCTCGGCTTCGCCGTGGGCGTCAACTACGACGAAGTGCCGCAGCCGCTGATCGACGCCGCCGAGGAGGCGGGACTGCCACTCCTCGAAGTCCCGCGCCGCACCGCCTTCCTCGCCATCGCCAAGGCCGTCTCCTCGGCGATCGCCGCCGACCAGTACCGGGCCGTGACAGCGGGCTTCGAGGCCCAGCGCGATCTCACCAAGGCAGCACTCGCCGGGGACAGCCCCGGCGAACTTCTCAGCCGGCTCGCCGCCCAGGTCGACGGCTGGGCCGCGCTGTACGACACCTCCGGCGCCGTCGTGGCCGCCGCCCCCGACTGGGCCGCCCGCAGAGCCACCCGGCTCACCCCCGATGTGGAACGCCTGCGAGAACGCCCCGCCCCGGCGAGCATCGTCGTCGGCGACACCGACGACCGGGTCGAGCTGCAGACCCTGGGTACCGGCCGCCGCGCCCGCGGCGCCCTGGCCGTGGGCACCGGGTCAGCCCTCGGCACCGCCGAGCGGTACGCCGTGCACTCTGCTGTCGCCCTGCTGACCCTCACCACCGCCCGCTCCGGCGCCCTCCAGGGCGCCGAACAGCGGCTGGGCGCTGCGGTACTGCGGATGCTCCTCGCCGGCCAGCCGGACCATGCGCGGGCCGTTGCCGGAGACCTGTACGGAGGGCTGCTCGACGCCCCGTTCCGTCTGCTGATCGCGGAGGCGTCCGATCCGGCGACACCGGCACTGCTCGGCGAGGCGATGGAGTCGGCGGCTGCCCGGTCCGGCGAGGCCCTGCTGATGGTCCCGGAAGGAGAACGGCTCGTCGTCCTCGCCGCGGACGGCGGTGCGGCCGTCGCAGCCTGCACGGCATACGCGGAGGCCCAGGAGGAGCGAACTCCACATGACCAGGCGGCGCCGGAGGGTGCCGAGGTGGTCGTCGGGCTGTCCGCACCGGCGGGTCCGGCCGCTGTCTCCGCCGCGTACAAGCAGGCCGAACAGGCACTCTCGGTCGCCCGCCGCAGGGGCAGGGCCATGGTCGAGCACGAGGAGCTGGCGGCGGGCTCGGTCCTGCCGCTGCTCGCGGACGACGCGGTCCGGGCCTTCGCGGACGGCATGCTCCGCGCCCTGCGCGAACACGACGCGAAGGGCCGCGGTGATCTGGTCGCCTCGCTGCGGGCCTGGCTCAGCCACCACGGCCAGTGGGACGCGGCCGCGGCCGACCTGGGTGTGCACCGCCACACCCTGCGGTACCGGATGCGGCGGGTGGAGGAGATCCTGGGCCGCTCCCTGGATGACCCGGATGTGCGGATGGAGCTGTGGCTGGCACTGAAGGTCACGAGCTCCCCTACGACGCCGTGAGATGAGGCCCGTCCGGCCCTTTGGCGCGTACACCTTGCCGGACGGTCGCGGTGAACCTTCCGGGTGGGCCGGGTCATCCGACAAACCGGCGCATGCCTGCCGCCTTCCGCTCCACGCCGGACAAACGCCAG
The DNA here is from genome assembly GCF_040608395.1 of Streptomyces sp. NPDC005181. Lineage (NCBI taxonomy): Bacteria > Bacillati > Actinomycetota > Actinomycetes > Kitasatosporales > Streptomycetaceae > Streptomyces > Streptomyces sp. NPDC005181. Next base: position 3,365 of record NZ_JBEXID010000031.1, on the reverse strand, counting down.
GCCGGTTGCACGGCCCTACGGTGGGGGGCAGGAAACCCCACGACTCCGAAGGGCCGGAACCTCCATGACTTCCACCCACGCCTTCTGGCTCGCCGGCCGCCAGGCCACCGGCGAGGACAGCTTCGACGTCACCAACCCCTGGGACGGTCGTCTCGTCGGCACGGTCAGCGTGCCGACCGACGCGCAGATCGAGGAAGCCGTCGCCGCCGCGCACGCCGTGCGCGAGGAGTTCGCCGCGACTCCCGCCCATGTCCGCGCCGCCGCGCTCGACCACGTCGTACGGCGTCTCGTGGAGCGCACAGAGGAGATTGCCCAGCTGATCTCCGCCGAGAACGGCAAGCCCATCAAGTGGGCGCGCGGCGAGGTCGGCCGTGCCGTCTCCGTGTTCCGGTTCGCCTCCGAGGAAGCCCGCCGCTTCAACAGCGGCGACGCCCAGCGCCTCGACACCGACGCCGGTGGCACCGGTCGCCTCGGGCTGACCCGACGCTTCCCGCGCGGCACGGTCCTCGGTATCGCGCCCTTCAACTTCCCGCTGAACCTGAGCGCCCACAAGGTGGCCCCGGCCATCGCCGTCGGCGCCCCGATCATCCTGAAGCCCGCCCCGGCCACCCCGATCTCGTCGCTGATCCTCGGTGAGCTGCTGGCCGAGACGGACCTTCCGGCCGGTTCGTGGTCCGTGCTCACGGTGCCCAACGACCGCATGCCCGCCCTCGTGCAGGACGAGCGGCTCCCCGTGATCTCCTTCACCGGGTCCGCAGCGGTCGGCTACTCGATCATGGAGTCGGTGCCGCGCAAGCACTGCACCCTGGAGCTCGGCGGCAACGGCGCGGCGGTCGTCCTCGGCGACTACGCCTCCGACGAGGACCTGGACTGGGCCGCGACCCGCATCGCGACCTTCTCCAACTACCAGGGCGGCCAGTCCTGCATCTCGGTGCAGCGCGTCATCGCGGACGCCGCGGTCTACGACCGGCTCGTCCCGAAGATCGTCGCGGCCGTCGAGGCCCAGGTCACCGGCGACCCCTCCGACGCCGCGACCGATGTCGGCCCGCTGGTCAACGAGGACGCCGCCAAGCGCGTCGAGTCCTGGGTCGACGAGGCCGTGCAGGCCGGCGCCCAGCTGCTCGCCGGCGGCAAGCGGGATGGTGCGACCTACGCACCGACCGTGCTCACGGAGCTCCCGGACGGCGTGACCCTCGCCTCCGAGGAGGTATTCGGGCCGGTGCTCACCGTCCAGAAGGTGACTGGCGAAGCCGAGGCCTTCGCCTCCGTGAACTCGTCCAAGTACGGCCTGCAGGCAGGCGTGTTCACGCACGACCTGCAGACCGCGTTCCGCGCCCACCGTGCCCTTGAGGTCGGCGGCGTCATCATCGGTGACGTCCCCTCCTACCGCGCTGACCAGATGCCGTACGGCGGAGTCAAGCAGTCCGGCGTCGGCCGCGAAGGTGTTCGCTACGCGATGGACGACTACACCTACGAGCGCGTACTGGTCCTCACCGGCCTCGCCCTGTAGTCCGCAAGCAGGATCGAACCGATCCACCACAGCTGCCTGCAATCCGCCTGGACAGCACGACAGCAGGCGGCAGACGAGCGGCCGGAGCCCACTGTGCGGGGGCTCCGGCCGTTCCGGCGTATCTGCACCCTGACCTGCGACGATGGTCGGATCTTGGCTGGTTCTCATGGGGTGGCGGGAACACCGTGGGAACGCATGTCGCTACTCTGCGCACATGGCGTCCCTGACTCCGCGTAGGAACAAGGCCGGGCACGTAACCAGCTACCAGGTCAAGTGGAGAGACGGTGGCCCGGCCTCTGGCGACTGGCAGACCGAACGCTTCGATGACGAGGAGTCGGTCCAGGTCTTCGAGGGGGCCGTCGAAGAGGCCGGTCATGCTGGCCTTTCGGCTGGGTGAAGGGCAAGGGGTACATCGACCCCACAGCCGCCGACCAGCTGCGCTACCGCTTCGACCGCTGGGCCGTTGAGTCCGTCGAGAACCGCACCGCGAGCAGTGGATCATCGGCACGCTGATGATCGTCGTCATCGTGACCGGCGTCCTGTACCGCTTGCTCTAGCGACCCCCGTACGCTCCCCGCCGTAGACTTGTCAGGGAGCTTGAGCCCTGCCGGACGTCCAGTTCAGGCGGGCCCCGCGAGCTTGATCCCGCCAAGGGCGGCGGGATTGGAGTTTCCCACGGCTCCGGCCATCGCGGGCTCTCTCTCCAATGAGCGGAAGCCTCTGCCTCGCTTTGTGAGCGGTGGAATCCCCTCCGGAAGGACGTGGGCCAGATGACCCACCTTGTGAGCCAGGTGCCCATCAGTGACATCACAGTGGCCGCTTCGGCTGTGCGCTGGATTTTCCCCCTCGGTATAGCAGTGGTCGTAGTCGCTGTTCTGCTTGGCCTCGTCTGGTGGGACGCGCGCCGTCGTTCTCGGGAACGACAGCAGGGACCACGGGCCGAGCGTTCCTCCCGAAGCCGGCGGCCTTTTCGCGGCGAAAACGTGAGGGCTGCAGATGATTTCGGGGAAGGTCTCAGCCCATATGAGCTCAACCGGCCCTCTTCGACAAGGGACATACGCAAGGATGACAACGGTGGGGCTTTTGGCAGTGGAGGACCCGGCGGCTGACGGGTCGGCGACATCAGCGGCACTTGCCGAGATCATCGCGCGGTCAAGATCTACTTTCGATACACGCCCTAGGAGGTCACGGCACCGGCTGTTAGGGAGGTGACGAGCGGCGCAGCGATCTCTCTGAGCTGCCTGACCTCGTAGTGGGTGCGTTCCATGACAGCGAGGCTCCGTGTGGCAGTGACCACAAGGCGGACTGATCCGTCTCACCGCCCTGAGGTGCTCGTCAGCTGCTGGTACAGCTCCCAGGTGGCACGTTCCACCCAGTTGTGCTGCAGCTTGCCGTCCTCGCGCACCGCCCAGACGGCCGTACCGCTGAAGGAGATCGGCTGCCCGTCGGGCTCGGTGCCCAGAAGCCCATTGTTCCTCCCGCGCACGATCCACCGTGACGCCACCCGGCTCCCGTCCTCGTTCTGAAAGGACTCGACGACTTCGAGCCTCAGGTCGTGGACCTTGTCCAGGAAAGCGGCGACCCACGCCTTGAATTTCTCCCGGCCTTCGATGGATCCGCCGGGGTTGGTGATGACGAAGTCCTCGACGACGAAGTCGTCGATCTTGTCGGGGTTGTGGCCGTTCCAGACCTCCCCCCAGAACGCTTCGACGATCTCCACGGAATTCCTGCGTGCCATGGGACCCACTCTCCAGAGCTCTGACACGGCAGCTGTAGTTCTTGATCGGTAGGGCATCGTTGCTGGTCAGGCGGTTGTGGCGGCGGTGATGTTGTTCCAGCGGCGGTGGGCTTCGGC
>NZ_JBEXID010000030.1:0-87360 GCF_040608395.1 Streptomyces sp. NPDC005181 | reverse complement strand
GATCACGGTGGCCGTACTCATGCCCGCAGGCGCCCCATCACCCAGCTGGCCAGCACCGACGCGTCACACGACCGCATCTACAGCTGCCGTGTCAGAGAGCCTGTTGGCCCCCGCACTGCGGTGCCCCCGGCAGGAGACGCTGGTGGGGCCTGTTCCGGCCGAAATCGGAGCCTTGGCGGGGGCGGCTACGTTCCACCGCCCCCGTCATAGGTGTCACGGGATCGGGGCTCGCTACGCCCTCAGCGGTTGCCTCCGCGACGTTCCCCCTGGCCCCGGCGCTGATTTGGATTCTGGACGTTGGGCTGGTTGGGCTGGTTGGGCTGGTTGGCCTGGTTGGGCTGGTTGGGCGGGGTCGCGGGCTTGTTGACGCAGGCACTGAGGCTTTGGGCGTCCAGTTGGCCTGCCCGGTAACCAGCGAAGTACTCCTCTGTCTTGGGGCCTTGCTGGAGCTCAAGCGCCGTGGTCACGGCACGACCCGACTGACACGTGTTCAGGGCGTCAGACTTTCCGTCGCTGTAGCCCGCTGCCCTCACAGCAGCAGCGGTGCCCGTGGTCCCTGTCGGGTTCTGCTCGGTTCCAGTCGGGGTAGGCGTGGTGCCAGTCGCGGCCATACCAGCGCAGCTGGCAGTCTTTCCCGAGGTCAGGCCCTGGAGAGAGTAGCTCTGGGCCGACAGATTCACGGAGCTGAGCGTGGCTATCGTGGCAGCGTTCGCCGGAGCGGTGCCGATCACTTGACCGCCCGCCGAGACTCGAACCGATTCGCCTGCGTTGAATCCCTCGCCCACGACGTTGCCAAAGGGGTTGGGTGGCGCAAAGGCGATCGTCGAGCAGGAAGCGCTGGGCGCAGCCGCGACCGAGGTCTCGGCGGCCTGCGCGGAGCCTCCCGAGAGCAGCATGGACGAGAGGCCCAGCGGCAAGCCGAGCAGTGCGAGGTATCCCTTGTGTCGCATGATCTCTCCCTTTCCTTGGGGCGATCACAGTCTCGCTTTTCGGGCGTGACGCAGACGTGATGGCTGCGTGTCTCGCTCCTTGACGGCCTTGCCCCTGGGGGCTGTCAGGGGGCCGACGACTCGATGTGGTCGTTGCGGTACCGCCCTCCCACCGCCGCCTGCCGAGCCGACGAGAAACCGCAGGTCGAAGGCCTATGGGGGTCTCGGGAGCGCACAGCGCAAAGGCCGTCGTCCGGCAGGATCCAACGGCATGAGATAGACCCTCTGCTCAGCGTTTCCGCTGGGCAGAGGGTCTATCCGGAAGTGCCCCGGCAGGGTTCGAACCTGCGCACCCGGCTCCGAAGGGCATGCACCTGTGTGCCCCGACTGGCCGTCCGAGCCGGGAGAACGCTCATCCGAGGTCAGACCGGACGTGAACTCACTCGCCACTCATTCGGGGGCGCGCAGGGGAACCTGTACTTGTTCGTTTCGCAAGGACTCCGAAAGCGACATGTCCCAGGGGCAGTACGCCTCCGCGCTGGCCGGCCCTGCGGCAGATCGCGACTGTCCGCGGCCGCCGGCTACTTGCTGGCACGCCCCGGAGGTGGCGCCTACCAGTCGCGCCACTTGTCCGTGATCTCATACCGCCCCAGTCCGTACCTCGCGGTGAGTGCGGGGACGTCGATGCCGCGATCGGTGAGCGCCTGATCGATGTACTGGCAGAGCTCTTCGCGTTCGCCGGTCTCGTAACCGGAACCGTCATGCTGATCATTAATGGCGTTCAGGTCGAGTACGACCTGCTGCACTGCTGCGAATACCTCATCGTCGGAGGGACTGCGGAGAGTCCCCAGTGCACTTTCGAACGCGCCCAAGGCTTCGTCGGTCGCGTCCAGGAGTGACACAGGGTAGAGGTCCGCCGTGAATGCGCCCTCCACGGTGATGGTGCCGGCCCCCGGCTTGCGCGCTCCCTCAGCCACTCCGTCACGCCAGTGCTTTCGAGGGTCTCTCAGTCATGAGCGGGACGGTACAGACGGACACTGACAGACGGCTCGGGAGGCAGTGAGGCCTCCCGTCCGCTCGGGCAAGCGCTTAGAAGTCGTTTCCTTTGGTGCCTGCTCAATTGCTGGCGCCGAGCTGTCGGGGCGGATAAGAAACGACATATAAGTGGTTAGGTGAATACTACGTAGCCCACAAACCGCGCCGACTGAAGGTGTCCCGAGAATTCAGTAAGAATAGCAAGCGGGGTTAGCATCAGCGTTCTTAACGCCTATGCTTACGAGATTTGCCAGGCACGATGCCCGCTGGACTTCGGCCCAGGCTGACGACCTACTGGTAGCCGCCTTCGAACAAGTCGCCTTCACTTTCGGCCCCACAACATATCCATCATTTTGCAATGATATTTCACACCGGCTCGGGCTCGCATTCGCTACCCCCGCTGTCACCACGGGAATAGTGACCGCTGTCACAGTAATACCGACTGCTGCAACCACTCGCCGGACACTGAGCGATATCACGCGAACACCTCAAATCTTCCAGACGGTTATTCTGTCTGGTAGAGGGAAACACGCAGGAACACTCGAGACCAGCAACTACTAACGAATTGAGGTCTTCTCAATGAAGATCACTTCCACTGGTGGTTGAGGGTGAGGGCGGCTCGGGTTATGTCGCCGATTCGGCAGGGACTCAGGGTGACGCGCTTCAGCGTGCGCCAGCGTTCCTTGAGCTCGGCGGCTGTGCGCTCGCCGAGGGCTCGGAGGTCTCTGATCAGGGTGTTCGTGGTGCGGGTGTCGGCGTCGAGAGCGTATTCCGATTTCCCTTTCAGGCGACGGACCGGGACGTGGATGCCGATACCGGCGCCGATGTAGCCCTTGTCGGCCAAGGTCGGCAGTCCGTCGGCGGCCGCCTTGTACAGCGCGGGTAGGACGTGCATCCGGGCTGCGGTGATGTCCGGGGTGGATCCCGGTTCGGCGTCGGAGACCCACAATGGGGTGCCGTCGGGAGCGGACAGGAACTGGACGTTGCCGCCGAAACTCTTGTGTTTCTGGCTGAACCACAAGTCGTTGCCGTTGTCCCGGGTGCCGGCGAGGCGGTCGCTCTCGATGAGCATGCCGTCGGGGATCACGTGACTCGTCTCCTGTTCACGGCAGCGGTCCAGCACCTCGTGCAGATCCGGTGCTTGAGCCGCGAGGACATCGATGCCCTCGTGCAGGTAGCGGTAACCGGTGGCCTGCGAGACGCCGGCGTCCGAGGCCAGGCAGTGCACGCAGCCGCGCTCACGGAACCAGCGCAGCACCAGGACCGCCTGCCGGAACGTGCCCAGGGCTCGCGACCCACGCGGGGTGTTGAGACCGCGGCGATGCGCGGCGAGCAGCCTGGACAGGTACACCACGATGTGGCGGGGGACGTCGAGCGTGGCAGCATAGGTGACCAACGTGAAGCCTCTGGTTCTGCGGACGATCTTGTGGTGAGAACCGTCCTACCAGGGGCTTCACGTCTGTCCGCCACCGGCCCCCGAGGCGCATTTCGCTGAGAGAACCTCACTGACACGCGCGTACGACCCGCTGCGCTTGCTCACCTGAGAAGTGCTTCTTTTCACGGCACGATCTGGACCCTCGACAAGTCCTATCGTTGCAGGTCAGGAGCACTTCTCGCGTTTCTGATCAAGCCTCGGACAGCCCGCTTCACGAAAGCGCGAGGTTAATGGAAGCGCAAGGCTGGTTTCGGCGGATTTCTGGGGACGGTTCGGCATGATTGGCTTAAAGTCGACTACCCAGCGGGGCCATACACCTTCTTGACTCTGTGCACCGCTTCACCGGTGCCTACGAGAGAGGGAAAGCATGCGTATCCATTCACGTGCCGTGAGGGTTCTGGCTGTTGCCGTGCTGGCGGCTGGTTTCATGACCGCTGGTGGTTCGGCCACCGCGGCCACGTCCGGGGTCACGTCCTGTTATGGCAGCGCCAAGAGCATCAATGGCACGGACGACAATGGGCGGTGGCCCATCACCGGCTACCGTTTCACCACGTCCAACTGCGGCGACATCAACGTCAAGGTGACTGGTCAGAACACGGTAGAAACCTGCTTTTTGCCATCGAGTGGCCCGGAGTACTGCAACGGGGGTCACGAAGTTCGGGCCAACACGTGGACGTTGGCGGCCACCGACGTCAAGGACGGCACCAAGTTCTATCTTAAATTCTACAGCGGTAGCGCTTATGGGGTCGCTGCATACTGACCCAACGCGCCCCCTCCCCGAACAACTCGGGAAGGGGGCGCGTTTCGTGTGACCGCGAGCAAGACGTCAACCACAGCGACATCTACAGGGGAGGCTTGCGGGTCCTAAGCAAGAACCCTTTCTCGAGAGGCCCGGGGCAGGTAAAGAGCCCCGGGCCTTTTCCATGTACTCTCACGGAAGGGAAGATGTGAACACTCGTGATGTTCGAGAAACATGCCTGAGGATCAAGGGTGTGGAGATGACCGTTCGAACCGAGCGGGCGGGCCGCATTCGGATGGACCCTCAGCTGGAAGCCGCGCATATGAGGCGTGTGAAGGATGCGATAGCGACCGGGCATCTCTCCGAGTACGCGGAAGACGTGTGGCCCCGGGACAGCCCGCAGTGGCGGGACCTGGTCAAGAAGAACCGACCCGAGTCGGTCAGTGAGGTTTTCTCAATGAAGATCACTTTTACTGGTGGTTGAGGGTGAGGGCGGCTCGGGTTGTGTGCCGGATGCGGCAGGGGCTTCACGTCTGTCCACCACCGGCCCCCGAGGCGCATTTCGCTGAGAAAACCTCATTGACTCGATCTCGACTTCTCCACTTGGAGTTTGCGCAAACCTAACCGGTTCGATCATGCGGGTGTTCCGCGGAGCCGCTGCTCTCGATCCACCCAGGCCTGTTGTGGTTGGGCAGGATGGCCCGGCGAAGGACCACGCATCTCAACAGGTTCGCGCTTCTGCGGCGATCTCACTCGCCACTCACTCGCGTCAGTGCTGGAGAACGACAAAGAGCCGGACCCAGTGAGACTGGATCCGGCTCTTGAAGTCTGGCACTTTGCCTGGTCAGCAACGTGATCGTGCTGGTCTGGCGCAAGTGCCCCCGGCAGGATTCGAACCTGCGCACCCGGCTCCGGAGGCCGATGCTCTATCCCCTGAGCTACGGGGGCGTGTCGCTGCACTGCTCTGCGACGGGTGAAACACTACCAGCTTCCGTGGGGTGTCCGTGAACAGGTATTTCCATGCGGTCACCGTCCGCGTCACGTCGGCCGCCATGCCCTCCGCCGTGCCGTCCATGTGCCACCCGCACGCCACCCGTCCGGGGCCGGAAATGGGCAAAACCCGGACGCGGCCCCTACGCCCCACCTACTCTCGGAGTGTGTCAGGGGCGTGTGGCCGCGTGCTTGTTGTCGACGACAACAAGGTCATCCGGCAGTTGATCAGGGTCAATCTCGAGCTTGAGGGCTTCGAGGTCGTGACCGCGGCCGATGGTGTCGAGTGTCTGGATCTGGTGCATCGGGTCTGTCCCGATGTGATCACCCTGGATGTCGTCATGCCCCGGCTCGACGGTCTGCAGACCGCCACCCGCCTGCGCTCCGATCCGCGGACCAGACATCTGCCCGTCGCGATCGTCAGTGCCTGTACGCAGTACGAGGTTGACAACGCTGTCGCAGCGGGGGTCGACGCGTTCCTGGCGAAGCCCTTCGAGCCGAGCGAGCTGGTACGGCTCGTACGGCAGTTGGCGAACAGGGAGGACCCGGCGTCGCTCGACGGCAGACAAGGTGCCGGGAGAGCCGAGAGCGCCGCGGGCTGACCGCATGGTGAAACCGGGTCGCGGAACGCCCCCCTCCCTCCCCTACGCTTGTCCCGTGACCCCCGCCGATCTCTCCAGGACCGTGCTGCGCGCTGTGCGTCGCGCGGTCGACGAGGACGCCTTGCGTGCGCCCGTGCCCGCGCGCGTGCGGGTGGAGCGGACACGGCCCGGCGGAAGCGGGGACTACGCCTGTGCCGTTGCGCTCCAGCTGGCCGGGGCCGCCGCGCGGCCGGCCCGGGAGGTCGCCGAGATCCTGCGGGACCGGGTCGCCGGTGCACCAGGCATCGGGCGGGTCGAGGTCACCGGGCCCGGGTTCCTGAACTTCACGCTCGACGCGTCGGCGGATGCCCGGGCGCGCGATGCCCTCGTACGCGATGTGCTGGCGCGAGGGGCCCGGTACGGGCACGGGGACGCACTCGCCGCGGACGTCCTTCAGTTGGGTCATGCCCGCGAGGTCCGGGCCGCTGTCACCGCCCACGCGCTGCGTACCATCGCGCGCACCCAGGGCGCGTTGGTGCGTACCAGCTGCGACGGGACGCCCGACCCCGACTGGACGCGGCTGGGGGTCGACATCGACGCCCCCGGGGAGCCGGCTGCGTCGCCTGCCGTCGTCCGGCCCGTTCCCGCCGGTGCCGCCGCGGGCGAGCTGCTGGCGCGGCTCGGGCCCGATGCCGCCCGGTGGGGGCTGCTGCGGCCGGCCGGGCACGACCGGGCCCCGCTCGGCGACGAGCTGCTCGTGCAGAGCGCCGGCAATCCGCTGTTCCTCGTCCGCTACGCCCACTCCCGGGCCCGCGCGCTCACCCGTGGCGCCGCGCTCCTCGGATTCGACAGCTCGTACGACGAGGATGTCGATGCACCCGCACTGCTGCGCGCGCTGGCCGACTACCCCGATGCCCTCGCCGCCGCTGCCCGCCACCGCGCGCCCGACCGGCTCGCCCGGCATCTCGAAGACGTCGCGCACGCCTTCTTCGCCTTCCAGGACTCCGCGTCGCCGCTGCCCATCGGCGACGAGAAACCCTCGGCCGCCCACCGCTCCCGGCTGGCCGTTGCCGAAGCCGCCGGGACGGTGCTCGCAGGCGGCCTGTCCCTGCTCGGTATCAGCGCACCCGAACACCTCTGAGAGATCTGAGAGCAGAGCAACACCATGAGCCGATCCGCGCACCCCGCCGGTCCCCGTCACGCCGACGTCCTGACCGAGGGGCACTACACAGCCCCGCCCGCCGACCTCAACGCCCTCGACGAGAAGGTCTGGGCCCGCACCGTCTCCCGCAACGACGACGGCGCCGTCACCGTCGGCGGGATCGAAGTGACCCGGCTGGCCGAGGAATTCGGCACCCCCGCCTACTTCCTCGACGAGAGCGACTTCCGCGCCCGCTGCCGCGCCTGGGTCGACGCGTTCGGACCGGGCGCCGATGTCTTCTACGCCGGCAAGGCGTTCCTGTCGCGGGCCGTCGTGCGCTGGCTCAAGGAGGAGGGGCTCAACCTCGACGTCTGCTCCGGCGGCGAGCTGACCACCGCGCTCGACGCCGGAATGCCCGCCGAGCGCATCGCCTTCCACGGCAACAACAAGACCGTCGCCGAGATCGAGCGGGCCGCCCAGGTCGGCGTCGGGCGGATCGTGCTCGACTCGTTCCAGGAGATCGTCCGCGTCTCGCACATCGCGCAGCGGCTCGGCAAGCGGCAGCGCGTCCAGATCCGGGTGACGGTCGGCGTCGAGGCGCACACCCACGAGTTCATCGCCACCGCACACGAGGACCAGAAGTTCGGCATCGCGCTGGCCGGGGGACAGGCCGCCGAGGCGGTGCGCCGGACGCTCACGCTCGACGGGCTGGAACTCATCGGAATCCACTCGCACATCGGCTCGCAGATCTTCGACATGGCCGGCTTCGAGGTCTCCGCCCGCCGCGTGGTCCAGCTCCTCGCCGAGGTGCGCGACGAGCACGGTGTCGAGCTGCCGGAGATCGACCTCGGCGGCGGTCTGGGCATCGCGTACACCTCCGACGACGACCCGCGCGAGCCGCACGAGATCGCCAAGGCGCTCGGCGACATCGTGACCCGCGAGTGCGAGGCGGCCGGTCTCGTGACCCCGCGGATCTCGGTCGAGCCGGGGCGCGCCATCGTCGGACCCACCGCGTTCACGCTGTACGAGGTCGGCACCATCAAGCACCTCGAAGGGCTGCGCACGTACGTCAGCGTCGACGGCGGCATGTCGGACAACATCCGCACCGCGCTGTACGACGCCGAGTACTCCGTCGCGCTCGTCTCCCGACGCTCCGACGCCGAACCGATGCTCGTACGCGTCGTCGGCAAGCACTGCGAGAGCGGTGACATCGTGGTCAAGGACGCGTTCCTGCCGTCCGACCTCGCGCCCGGCGATCTGATCGCCGTGCCCGCCACCGGCGCCTACTGCCGCTCGATGGCGAGCAATTACAACCACGCACTGCGCCCGCCTGTCGTCGCCGTGCGCGACGGAGCGGCGCGGGTGATCGTCCGGCGCGAGACGGAGGAAGATCTCCTGCGTCTTGATGTCGGCTGATGAAATAGATGTCTCAGGATCCGGACGGGTAGCAGAAACTCCCGTCCAGTGAGTGAGACTGGTCCACACGTGAGCATGTATGAGAAACGAGGTCGGATGATGCGTACGCGTCCGCTGAAGGTGGCGCTGCTGGGCTGTGGAGTGGTCGGCTCAGAGGTGGCGCGCATCATGACGACGCACGCCGACGACCTCGCCGCGCGTATCGGCGCGCCCATCGAGCTCGCCGGTGTCGCCGTCCGCCGGCCGTCCAAGGTGCGGGAGGGGATCGACCCCGCGCTGATCACCACCGATGCGACCGCCCTGGTCAAACGCGGCGACATCGACGTCGTCATCGAGGTCATCGGCGGCATCGAGCCGGCCCGCGCGCTCATCACCACCGCCTTCGAGCACGGCGCGAGCGTCGTCTCCGCCAACAAGGCGTTGCTCGCCGAGGACGGTGCCGCTCTGCACGCCGCCGCCGAGCAGTACGGCCGGGACCTCTATTACGAGGCGGCCGTGGCCGGTGCCATCCCGCTCGTGCGGCCGCTGCGCGAGTCCCTCGCCGGTGACAAGGTCAACCGGGTGCTGGGTATCGTCAACGGCACGACCAACTTCATCCTCGACAAGATGGACACCAGCGGCGCGGGCTACTCCGAGGCACTCGACGAGGCCACCGCCCTCGGGTACGCCGAGGCCGACCCGACCGCCGACGTCGAGGGCTTCGACGCCGCCGCCAAGGCCGCGATCCTCGCCGGAATCGCCTTCCACACCCGGGTGAGGATCGGCGAGGTGCACCGCGAGGGCATCACCGAGGTCACCGCGGCCGATATCGCCTCGGCCCGCCGCATGGGCTGCACCGTCAAACTCCTCGCCATCTGCGAGCGCGCCACCGACGGCCGGTCCGTCACCGCGCGTGTGCACCCGGCGATGATCCCGCTCAGCCATCCGCTGGCCTCCGTCCGCGAGGCGTACAATGCGGTCTTCGTCGAGGCGGAGGCCGCCGGGCAGCTGATGTTCTACGGCCCCGGCGCGGGCGGTTCGCCGACCGCCTCCGCGGTCCTCGGCGACCTGGTCGCGGTCTGCCGCAACAAGCTCAACGAGGCCACCGGCCCGGGTGAGTCCGCGTACACGCGTCTGCCGGTCAGCCCCATGGGCGAGGTCGTCACGCGGTACCACATCAGTCTCGACGTGGCCGACAAGCCTGGCGTACTCGCCCAGGTTGCGACGGTCTTCGCCGAACAGGGCGTATCCATCGATACGGTCCGCCAGCAAAGCCGCCAGGACGGAGGCGGCGAGGCATCTCTCGTCGTCGTCACCCACCGCGCGCCCGACGCCGCCCTCTCGGCGACCGTCGAGGCGCTGCGCAAGCTCGACACCGTGCGCGGTGTCGCCAGCATCATGCGTGTTGAAGGGGAGTAAGGACCCATGACCAGCAAGGGCACCCACCAGTGGCGCGGCATCATCGAGGAGTACCGGGACCGTCTTCCGGTCACGAGCACGACGCCGGTCGTCACGCTTCGTGAGGGCGGTACGCCGCTCGTCCCCGCTCAGGTCCTCTCCGAGCGCACGGGCTGCGAGGTGCACCTCAAGGTGGAGGGCGCCAACCCCACCGGGTCCTTCAAGGACCGCGGTATGACGATGGCGATCAGCCGGGCCAAGGAGGAGGGCGCCAAGGCCGTCATCTGCGCCTCCACCGGCAATACCTCCGCCTCCGCCGCCGCATACGCGGTGCGGGCCGGCATGGTCTGCGCCGTCCTCGTGCCGCAGGGCAAGATCGCGCTCGGCAAGATGGGCCAGGCGCTCGTCCACGGCGCCAAGATCCTCCAGGTCGACGGCAACTTCGACGACTGCCTGACGCTGGCCCGCTCGCTCTCGGACAACTACCCGGTGGTGCTGGTCAATTCGGTCAATCCGGTCCGTATCGAGGGTCAGAAGACCGCGGCGTTCGAGATCGTCGACGCGCTCGGCGACGCCCCTGACGTCCATGTCCTCCCGGTCGGCAACGCGGGCAACATCACCGCGTACTGGAAGGGTTACACGGAGTACGCCGCGGATGCCATGTCCACGCACAAGCCGCGTATGTGGGGTTTCCAGGCCTCGGGTTCCGCGCCCATCGTCCGCGGCGAGATCGTCAAGGACCCGTCGACCATCGCCACCGCCATTCGGATCGGCAACCCGGCCTCCTGGCAGTACGCGCTGGACGCGCGCGACGAGTCGGGCGGCTTCATTGACGAGGTGACAGACCGTCAAATTCTCGCTGCCTACCGCCTGTTGGCCTCGCAGGAGGGTGTTTTCGTCGAGCCCGCCTCGGCCGCATCGGTCGCCGGTCTGCTCAAGGCCGCCGAAGAGGGCAAGGTCGACCCCGGCCAGAAGATCGTCTGCACGGTCACCGGCAACGGTCTGAAGGATCCCGACTGGGCCGTCGCGGGCGCCCCGCAGCCCGTCACCGTACCGGTCGACGCGGCCACGGCCGCGGAGAAGCTCGGCCTCGTGCAGTAAAAGACATCGGCAGCTCAACCGTCCCTATTCGGAGTGGAGAGCGCATAGGAGGCGTGCGACACGCATCGTGCGCCTCCTGTGCGCCCTATGTCGCGACGGAACCTTCCTTCGATAAGCTGTAGTCAACCCGTCCCGCCGCAATTGCCGCGGTGTTGCCCTCGTGGCCGTCGGATTCTCCACAGGCTTACGACATATCCGCCGCCACAATCCCCGCCGCCACAATCCCCACTGCCTCACAAGGAGAGTCGTCGAAGCGATGGCCGGTCCCGCCTTCCGAGCCGCCGCCGTCCGGGTGCGCGTCCCCGCTACCAGCGCCAACCTGGGCCCGGGTTTTGACGCCCTCGGCCTGTCGCTGGGGCTGTACGACGACGTCGTCGTCCGCGTCGCCGACTCCGGTCTGCACATCGACATCGCCGGCGAGGGTGCCGACACCCTGCCCCGCGACGAGAGCCACCTTCTCGTGCGTTCCCTGCGCACGGCCTTCGACCTGCTCGGCGGACAGCCCCGCGGCCTGGAGATCGTCTGCGCCAACCGCATCCCGCACGGGCGTGGGCTCGGCTCCTCCTCCGCGGCCATCTGCGCCGGTATTGTCGCGGCCCGCGCCGTGACGACCGGCGGCGACGCCCGGCTCGACGACGCGGCACTGCTGGAGCTCGCCACCGAGATCGAGGGCCATCCCGACAATGTCGCGGCGTGCCTGCTCGGCGGCTTCACGCTGGCCTGGATGGACGGCGGGGCCGCCCGTGCGATCAGGATGGATCCCTCGGATTCCATCGTTCCGGTGGTTTTCGTCCCCGGCAAGCCGGTACTCACCGAGACCGCCCGCGGACTGCTGCCGCGCACCGTCCCGCACGTCGACGCCGCGTTCAACGCCGGCCGTGCGGCCCTCCTGGTCGAGGCCATGACCCGGCGCCCCGAGCTGCTGCTCGCCGCGTCCGAGGACCGGCTGCACCAGGAATACCGCGCCCCCGCAATGCCCGAGAGCGTGGAACTTGTGAACCGACTGCGCGCCGACGGCGTCCCTGCAGTCATCTCCGGTGCCGGGCCGACCGTGCTCGCGCTGGCCGAGGACGGTGCGGCCGACAAGGTCGCACGGCTGGCGGGCGAGGGATGGGCGGCCAACCGGCTCACTCTCGACGCCTCGGGTGCGAGCGTGCTGCCGCTCGCCCCGTAGCGAGAAGTGATTGCCGGTGAGTGAGAGGGGGAATGTTTGTTGGAGCCGGTAGTGTTAACCTCAAGTCTGCAACCGACGTCTATGTGGCGCGTTGCTTCGTGTCCCTTTCCGGGGCCACCATTTCTTCCGAGAGCCTCCCTAACTGCCTGAGCAGCCTGCCTGAGCAGTTTCGAGCACGCTCCGGAACCGGCACGACACCCCTCGCTTGTCCAGGAGTGGGCCGAGCAGGGGGATGCTCGCGCCGGACCCTTGCACATTCATCTCTCCGCCGTACCCGGCGGACCACCGCCCCGGCACGGTCCGCAAGATCCAAAGACCGCAGTCGGACAGCACAACCGGTCGCCGAGCCAGAAGGCCGACGTCCGCTCCAGGGAAGGACCCTTCGTGAGCGACACCACCGATCTGATGGGCGTGACTGCCGACAAGACCGTCGACAGCACCGCGCCCGCCGAAGGTGCTGCCACTGGCACCACCGCACGGCGCCGCCGCTCCGGCACCGGCCTCGATGGCATGGTCCTGGCCGAGCTGCAGCAGGTCGCGTCCGGCCTCGGCATCAAGGGCACTGCGCGGATGCGCAAGAGCCAGCTGATCGAGGTCATCAAGGAGGCGCAGGGCGGCAGCGCTGCGCCCAAGGCTGCCGCAGCGCCCGCCGCCGCGGACGCCGAGACCAAGCCGAAGCGCCGCGCCACCTCCAAGACGCGCACCGGGGACGAGTCCGCCGCCGCGCCCGCCGAGAAGGCCACGGCCCAGCAGCAGATCGACATCCCCGGCCAGCCGGCCAGCGACGACCAGCCCACGGGTGAGCGTCGTCGGCGCCGTGCGACCGCGCAGGCGGGCAGCCCGGACGTCAAGGCGGAGCCCAAGGCCGAGGCCAAGGTGGAGACGCAGGCCGAGCCGAAGGGCGAGGACCGCGCCGAGGCGAAGGCCGAAACCGCCGTGGACACCGCCGAAGGCCGCCGCGGTCAGCGTGGCGACCGCGGTGAGCGTGGCGACCGCGGTGAGCGTGGCGACCGCCGTGACCGTCAGCGCGACCGCCGTGGCAAGGGCGACGAGCAGGGCGGTGGCCAGGGCCAGCAGGGCGGCCAGCGCCAGCAGCGCCAGGGCCAGGGACAGAGCCAGGGTCAGGGTCAGGGTCAGGGTCAGGGCCAGCAGGGTGGCGGCGGACCGCAGGACGACGGTTACGACGACGAGGCAGGCGGCCGTCGCGGCCGTCGCGGCCGCTACCGTGACCGCCGTGGCCGCCGTGGCCGCGACGACTTCGCGAGCGACGCGCCGCCGGTCTCCGACGACGACGTCCTGATCCCCGTCGCGGGCATCCTGGACATCCTCGACAACTACGCGTTCATCCGGACCTCCGGCTACCTGCCGGGCCCGAACGACGTGTACGTCTCGCTCGCCCAGGTCCGCAAGAACGGCCTGCGCAAGGGTGACCACGTCACCGGTGCGGTGCGCCAGCCCAAGGACGGCGAGCGCCGCGAGAAGTTCAACGCGCTGGTCCGCCTCGACTCGGTCAACGGCATGGCGCCCGAATCCGGTCGCGGCCGTCCGGAGTTCCAGAAGCTGACCCCGCTCTACCCCCAGGACCGGCTCCGTCTGGAGACCGACTCCAACATCCTGACGACGCGGATCATCGACCTGGTGGCACCGATCGGCAAGGGCCAGCGTGGTCTGATCGTGGCCCCGCCGAAGACCGGCAAGACCATGATCCTGCAGGCGATCGCCAACGCGATCACCGTCAACAGCCCCGAGTGCCACCTGATGGTCGTCCTGGTCGACGAGCGTCCGGAAGAGGTCACCGACATGCAGCGGTCGGTGAAGGGCGAGGTCATCTCCTCAACCTTCGACCGTCCCGCCGAGGACCACACCACCGTCGCCGAGCTGGCCATCGAGCGCGCCAAGCGTCTCGTCGAGCTGGGTCACGACGTGGTCGTCCTGCTGGACTCGATCACCCGCCTCGGCCGCGCGTACAACCTCGCGGCCCCGGCATCCGGTCGCATCCTGTCCGGTGGTGTCGACTCGACCGCGCTGTACCCGCCGAAGCGCTTCTTCGGTGCTGCACGCAACATCGAGGACGGCGGTTCGCTGACCATCCTGGCCACCGCGCTCGTCGAGACCGGCTCGCGCATGGACGAGGTGATCTTCGAGGAGTTCAAGGGCACCGGCAACATGGAGCTCAAGCTCGACCGGAAGCTCTCGGACAAGCGCATCTTCCCGGCGGTGGACGTCGACGCGTCCAGCACCCGTAAGGAAGAAATCCTGCTCGGCAGCGACGAGTTGGCCATTGTCTGGAAGCTGCGCCGGGTGCTGCACGCACTCGACCAGCAGCAGGCGATCGAGCTGCTCCTGGACAGGATGAAGAAGACCCAGTCCAACGCGGAGTTCCTGCTCCAGATCCAGAAGACGACGCCCTCCCCGGGCAACAACGACTGACGTCGTACCGCTCAGACAGTCGTCACAGGGCCGCCCCCGTCACCTCGGTGACGGGGGCGGCCCTGTTCCGGTTCATTGATTTCCGGCCTTTCGGCGGATCCGCCCGATCCGAGACCTTGGCCACACGGCGACCGTTGCGTTCCACGCCCCGGCGATGTCTGTAACGGGCAAGAAACCGCAGGTGAGCGCAGGATCACCGACCGTTCCCCGCTGCCGCGCGCGGGCTCCGTCCTCACCCGGTCCCGACAGGGCGCTGTGCAACCCTTTTTTGAGCCACCACGTCGTACTGCATAGCGACAAAGCGACAGAGCCAGTGCCCGGACACCACTGCAGGGGTAGCCGGGGGCAGGTGAGGATCGAGGAGACGGATGACCGGGCAGAGCGGGAGCAACGGCCGAATACGCGGCACCGGCAAGCGCCGGAAGCAGCCTTCCGGCCGCCGCAGGGCGACGGTCATAGCCGCCTGGACGGTGGCCGGTGTGGTCGTCCTGGGCGGTACGGGCCTGGGATACGCGTACCTCAAGCTCAACGGAAATCTCAAGGCTGTCGACATCAACGCCGCGCTGGGCAAGAACCGCCCCGCCGATGTCGACAACGGCTCGCAGGACATCCTCGTTCTCGGCTCCGACTCCCGCTCCGGCGCGAACTCCGAGTACGGCGCGGACGAAGGCACCGCCCGCTCGGACACCGCGATGGTCGTGCACCTCAACGAGGGCCACAAGACCGCGAGCATCGTCTCCGTCCCGCGCGACACCCTCGTCACCCGCCCCGACTGCACGAGCGACACCACCGGCGAGACCGTACCGGGTGAGCAGCGGGCTATGTTCAACACGGCGTACGAGGTCGGCGGACCGGCCTGCGCGGTCAAGACCGTCGAGTCGATGTCCGGCATCCGTATGGACCACTACCTCGAGGTCGACTTCACCGGCTTCAAGAAGGTCATCGACGAGCTGGGCGGCGTCGAGATCACCACCACTCAGGCGATCAACGACGCCAAGAGCCATCTGAATCTGCTGCCCGGCACCCACACCCTCGACGGCGAGGAGTCGCTCGGCCTGGTCCGCACCCGCAAGAGCGTCGGCGACGGCAGCGACCTCGGCCGCATCCAGCTCCAGCAGGCCTTCATCAAGGCGCTGATGGAGCAGGCGAGGAGTGTCGGGGTGTTCTCGGACCCGAAGACACTGTTCGGCCTCGCCGACACGGCGACCAAGGCCATCACCACCGACTCCGACCTGGGTTCGGTCAAGGAGCTCACGGGCTTCGCCAACGGTCTCAAGGGTCTCGGCTCGAGGAACGTCCACATGGTCACGCTGCCCGTGCAGTACGACCCGGCCGACCCGAACCGCGTCGTACCGCTGGAGGAGTCCGCACAGCAGGTGTGGACCGCCCTCGAGCAGGACAAGCCGATCCCCGCCTCCGCCACCGAGAAGTCGGCCGGCGACAAGGGGGATGCCGGCAAAGTCGTCCAGTAGGACCACGGCGGTCCGGTGACCCGGCATGCGCGGAACGTTCCCGAACGCCCGGGAATAGTTGCGGCCCGACCCCGGTTTTGGGAGATACGGCCGGTCCTGGCAGACTGGTACGTCGGCCCCGGTTCACGGATGCGCAAATCCGCGCGTACGACCCGGCGCCCTCCCGAACCTAGGAGACACCCTTGAAGCGCGACATCCACCCCCAGTACGTCGAGACGCAGGTCAGCTGCACCTGTGGCGCGTCGTTCACCACACGGTCCACCATCGACGGCGGTGCCATCCGTGCCGACGTCTGCTCCGAGTGCCACCCGTTCTACACGGGCAAGCAGAAGATCCTCGACACCGGTGGCCGTGTGGCCCGCTTCGAGGCCCGCTTCGGCAAGGCTGCAGGCTCCGCCAGCAAGTAGCGAGCCCTTGCGCCGGTTCTCGGCGCCCTCTTCTTGGGGGCGCCGAGACCGGCGTTTTTTTCCGGCCGGGGTACGGGGTCGTCCCCGCACCCCCGCCCGGACAGCACCACGCCGTCCAGCAGGCACGTCGAATCACTTCCCCGAGCTCTTGATGAGCAGGGGACACCCCACCCCCAGGAGCCCCCGATGTTCGAGGCGGTCGAGGAACTGATCGGTGAACAGGCCGATCTTGAGAAGAAGCTCGCGGATCCCGCGGTCCACGCCGACCAGGCCAACGCGCGCAAGCTCAACAAGCGCTACGCCGAGCTGACCCCGATCGTCGGTACGTACCGCTCCTGGAAGCAGACCGGGGACGACATCGAGACCGCCCGCGAGCTGGCGGCGGACGACCCCGACTTCGCCGCCGAGGTGAAGGACCTGGAGAAGCAGCGCGAGGAGCTCACCGAGAAGCTCCGCCTCCTCCTGGTCCCGCGCGACCCCAGCGACGACAAGGACGTGCTCCTGGAGATCAAGGCGGGTGCGGGCGGTGACGAGTCCGCCCTGTTCGCCGGCGATCTGCTGCGCATGTATCTGCGGTACGCCGAGCGCGTCGGCTGGAAGACCGAGATCATCGACTCCACCGAGTCCGAGCTCGGCGGGTACAAGGATGTCCAGGTCGCCGTGAAGACCAAGGGCGGCAACGGCGCCACCGAGCCCGGTCAGGGCGTGTGGGCCCGGATGAAGTACGAGGGCGGCGTGCACCGCGTGCAGCGGGTGCCGTCCACCGAGTCCCAGGGCCGTATCCACACCTCCGCAGCCGGTGTGCTCGTCACGCCCGAGGCGGAGGAGGTCGAAGTCGAGATCCATGCCAATGATCTCCGTATCGACGTGTACCGCTCCTCGGGCCCCGGCGGCCAGTCCGTCAACACGACGGACTCCGCCGTCCGTATCACGCACCTGCCGACCGGTGTCGTCGCCTCCTGCCAGAACGAGAAGAGCCAGCTCCAGAACAAGGAGCAGGCGATGCGTATCCTGCGGTCGCGACTGCTGGCCGCGGCCCAGGAGGCGGCCGAGCAGGAAGCCTCGGACGTCCGGCGCAGCCAGGTGCGTACCGTCGACCGTTCCGAGAAGATCCGTACCTACAACTTCCCGGAAAACCGGATCTCGGACCACCGCGTCGGATTCAAGGCGTACAACTTGGACCAGGTGCTCGACGGTGAGCTGGACGCAGTCATCCAGGCCTGTGTCGACGCCGACTCCGCCGCCAAGCTCGCCTCCGCATAAGCAACGCCCCGCCCCGCCCCGCCCGTGAACCCGTACGGAGAACCGCGATGAACCTGCTGCTCGCCGAGGTGGCCCAGGCCACCCAGCGGCTGGCCGACGCCGGTGTACCCTCACCGCGATTCGACGCGGAGGAACTCGCCGCGTTCGTGCACGGCGTCAAGCGGGGCGAGCTGCACCATGTGCCCGACGCGGACTTCGACGCCCGGTACTGGGAGACAATCGCCCGCCGCGAGGCCCGCGAACCGCTCCAGCACATCACCGGCCGTGCCTTCTTCCGCTACCTGGAGCTCCAGGTCGGCCCCGGCGTCTTCGTCCCCCGCCCGGAGACCGAATCGGTCGTCGGCTGGGCGATAGACGCCGTCCGTGCGATGGACGTCGTCGAGCCGATGATCGTCGACCTCTGTACGGGATCGGGCGCCATCGCCCTCGCCATGGCCCAGGAGGTGCCGCGCTCGCGCGTGCACGCCGTGGAGCTGTCCGAGGAGGCCCTCACCTGGACGCGGAAGAACGCCGAGGGGTCCCGGGTCACCGTGCACCGCGGAGACGCTCTGACAGCCCTTCCCGAGCTCGACGGCCAGGTCGACCTGGTCATCTCCAACCCGCCGTACATCCCGCTCACCGAGTGGGAGTACGTGGCACCCGAGGCCCGTGACCACGACCCGGAGATGGCGCTCTTCTCCGGCGAGGACGGCCTCGACACCATCCGCGGCATCGAACGCACCGCACACCGTCTGCTGCGCCCCGGCGGTCTCGTCGTCATCGAGCACGCCGACACGCAGGGCGGTCAGGTGCCCTGGATCTTCACCGAGGAGCGGGGCTGGGCCGACGCGGCCGACCACCCCGACCTGAACGGACGCCCCCGGTTCGCCACGGCCCGCAAGGCCATGCCGTGACCGGCACCGTGCACATGCACCCGCACGACCCGTACCCGTACACGCTTGAGGAGGCCGGCTGATGGCACGGCGATACGACTGCAACGACGCGACCGACCGTACGACGGGTCTGCGCGAAGCCGCGTCCGCCGTGCGCCGCGGCGAACTGGTCGTGCTGCCCACCGACACCGTGTACGGGATCGGTGCGGACGCCTTCAGCTCCGAGGGCGTCGCCGACCTGCTCGACGCCAAGGGCCGCGGCCGCAATATGCCGACCCCTGTCCTGATCGGCTCCCCGAACACCCTGCACGGCCTCGTCACCGACTTCTCCGAGCAGGCCTGGGAGCTCGTCGACGCCTTCTGGCCCGGCGCCCTCACGCTCGTCGCGAAGCACCAGCCGTCGCTGCAGTGGGACCTCGGCGACACCCGCGGCACCGTCGCCGTACGGATGCCGCTGCACCCGGTCGCCATCGAGCTTCTCACCGAGGTCGGCCCGATGGCCGTCTCCAGCGCCAACCTCACCGGACACCCGTCTCCCGAGGACTGCGACGCCGCCCAGGAGATGCTCGGCGACTCCGTCTCCGTCTACCTCGACGGCGGCCCGACCCCCGGCATCGTGCCGTCCTCCATCGTCGACGTCACGGGCAAGGTGCCGGTACTGCTGCGCGCCGGTGCGCTCTCCGTCGAGGAACTCCGCAAGGTGGTACCCGACCTTGAGGTGGCCAATTGACCGCCCCTGAGGGGCGTGGCATAGCGGGGCAGACCGACACTTTCCGCATCCTCCACGTCAGCACCGGCAACGTCTGCCGCTCGCCTATCACCGAGCGGCTGACCCGCCATGCCCTGGTGGACCGCCTCGGCGATCGGCTCAGCGGCGGCCTGATCGTGGAGAGCGCCGGCACCTGGGGGCACGAAGGCGCTCCCATGGAGGCCAACGCCGAGATCGTCCTCGCCGACTTCGGCGCCGACGCCACCGGCTTCGTCGGCCGCGAACTGCTCGACGAGCACGTGATCCGCGCCGACCTCGTCCTCACCGCCACCCGCGACCACCGCGCCCAGGTGATCTCGATGGGTCACTCGGCCGGCCTCAGGACCTTCACGCTCAAGGAATTCACCCGGCTGGTCCGGGCCATAGACCCCGCGACGCTGCCCGATGCGCGCGACGAGGGCGTGGTCGAACGCGCCCGCGCGCTGGTCCGCGCGGCGGCCGCGCTGCGCGGCTGGCTGCTCGCCCCCACCGCCGAGGCCGACGAGGTGTACGACCCGTACGGCGCCCCGATCACGTTCTTCCGCTCCATCGGCGACGAGATCAACCAGGCCCTCGACCCGGTGGTCACCGCACTGACGGGCGTACCGGCCCCGCACTGACGCGTCCGGGGGCAGCGCGCAGCAGGCAGGGAGCCGGGTACTGGCCTACCTTGGATCTGACGCCAGCGCACCCCACCCCAGGCCCGGAGCCGTCAGATGTCGGTCACCACCCCCGCCGCACCCTCCTCCGCCCACGCCACCGCCCTGCCGCAGGACTTCGCAGCCCTGATCCGGGAGGACCCGGAGATCGCCGACGTGCTGCTGGGGGAGCTGTACCGGCAGTCGAGCACGCTGCAGCTGATCGCCGCCGAGAACTTCACCTCGCCCGCGGTCCTCGCCGCCCTCGGCTCGCCGCTCGCCAACAAGTACGCCGAGGGATACCCCGGCGTCCGCCACCACGGCGGCTGCGAAATGGCCGACGCCGCCGAATACATCGCTGTCCAGCGGGCCACCGCACTCTTCGGTGCCGAGCACGCCAACGTCCAGTCGCACTCCGGCTCCTCGGCCGTCCTCGCGGCGTACGCGGCGCTGCTGCGGCCCGGCGACACGGTGCTCGCGATGGGACTCCCGTACGGCGGACACCTCACCCATGGCTCGCCAGCCAACTTCTCCGGCCGCTGGTTCGAGTTCATCGGCTACGGGGTCGACTCCGACAGCGGTCTGATCGACTACCAGCAGGTGCGCACTCTGGCCCGCACCCACCGGCCCAAGGCGATCGTCAGCGGGTCGATCTCGTACCCCCGCCACCCCGACTACGAGGTGTTCCGCGAGATCGCCGACGAGGTCGGCGCGTATCTGATCGCCGACGCCGCGCATCCGATGGGGCTGATCGCCGGGGGAGCGGCGCCCAGTCCCGTCCCGTACGCCGATGTGGTGTGTGCCACCACGCACAAGGTGCTGCGCGGCCCGCGCGGCGGCATGATCCTGTGCGGTGCGGAGCTGGCCGAGCGGATCGACCGGGCGGTCTTCCCCTTCACCCAGGGCGGCGCGCAGATGCACACGGTCGCGGCCAAGGCGGTGGCGTTCGGCGAGGCGGCGACACCGGCGTTCGCGGGGTACGCACACCGGGTGGTGGAGCATGCGCGAGTGCTGGCGGCCGGTCTGGAGGCCGAGGGCTTCGAGGTGACCACCGGCGGCACGGACACCCATCTGATCGTCGCGGACCCGGCACCGCTCGGCGTCGACGGCCGTACCGCCCGCGAGCGGCTCGCGGGTGCCGGCATGGTGCTGGACACCTGCGCGCTGCCGTACGGGGACGCCCGGGGCATCAGGCTCGGCACCGCCGCGGTCACCACCCAGGGCATGGGCGACGCCGACATGGCGCGGATCGCGGTGCTCTTCGGAGCGGCGGTACGTGAGGAAGGCGACGTCCGTGCGGAGGTGCGGGAACTGGCAGGGAAATATCCCCCCTATCCGGGGTAGACACGGCTCGTGCAACCATCACGCGTACCTCCGTGTCCTCAACCATGAGGCCGACGTAGTTAAGGTGTGGGCTGAGATGGCCGGCGATATCTGTGGGGCAGCCCGTGCGTGATTACTTGTTGACACTGTGTGTCACGGCCGCGGTGACCTATCTGCTGACCGGTCCGGTGCGGAAGTTCGCGATCGCGGTCGGGGCGATGCCCGCGATCCGTGCGCGTGACGTGCACCGAGAACCGACACCGCGGCTCGGTGGCATCGCCATGTTCGGCGGGCTGTGCGCCGGACTGATCGTCGCGGACCATCTCTACAACCTCGACGGTGTCTTCCAGCTCTCCAACGAGCCGCGGGCGCTGCTCTCCGGCGCCGCCCTGATCTGGCTGATCGGCGTGCTCGACGACAAGTTCGAGATCGACGCACTGATCAAGCTCGGCGGGCAGATGATCGCCGCCGCGGTCATGGTCATCCAGGGTCTGACGATCCTCTGGCTGCCGATCCCCGGCATCGGCACGGTCGCCCTCACCCAGTGGCAGGGCACGCTGCTCACCGTCGCTCTGGTCGTCATCACGATCAACGCGGTCAACTTCGTCGACGGCCTGGACGGCCTGGCGGCCGGCATGGTGTGCATCGCCTCCGCCGCGTCCTTCCTCTACACGTACCGGCTCTGGTACGGGCACATGATCGAGGCGGCCGCCCCCGCGACGCTGTTCACCGCGATCCTGATGGGCATGTGCCTCGGCTTCCTGCCGCACAACATGCATCCCGCCCGGATCTTCATGGGTGACTCCGGATCGATGCTGATCGGCCTCGTGCTGGCGGCCGGCGCGATCTCCGTCACGGGCCAGGTCGACCCGGACGCGATGAAGCTCTTCGCGGGCAGTGAGCGCGAGGCCACCCACGCGATGCTGCCGGTCTTCATCCCGCTGCTGCTGCCGCTGACCATCATCGCGATCCCGGCCGCCGACCTGGTGCTGGCGATCGTGCGGCGTACCTGGAACGGCCAGTCGCCGTTCGCGGCGGACCGCGGCCATCTGCACCACCGGCTGCTGGAGATCGGCCATTCGCACAGCAGGGCCGTGCTGATCATGTATTTCTGGTCGGCTCTGATCGCCTTCGGGACGGTCGGCTACTCCGTGCACTCGGCATCGCTGTGGATCGTGCTGGTGATCGTGGGGCTCAGCGCGGTGGGGCTGGTCCTGCTGCTGATGCCCCGTTTCACCCCGCGCGTACCGCGCTGGGCGGAGCGCTTCGTGCCGCCCCGTTACCGCCGCCGGGACCGCCGGGGCGACGCGTCGGGAGCGGCGCCCTCATCCGCGTACGGGGCCCAACAGGAGTCCCAGGAGGCGCAGATGGGGCAGGACGCGGATGAGCTCCAGGGGCGACGCGCCGTTGTCGTGGGGGTCTCCGGCGTCAACGGAGCGACCGCGATCGGTCCCCGTTCGCGTCTCCCGGAGAGGCACAAGGCTGATACGGCCCGCTAACGATTCGGGGCACTGAGGGCATTACCAGACAAAGCGTTGAGTTGTCTTGCTCACACGCGCGGGCTAGCTCTCACGTGTGACAGCGACCACACTTTCTTGGTAAAGACCTCATCAAATAGTTTGTGATACCGTTCACTAAGCCCGGTGACGGAGCCGAAGGACCCTTGTGAGACGGTCCATCGGCGCGAGGCATCGACTCGGACCGGGCCTACGCTCGTCCATGACGACACACTGCCCACCCCCTGCAAGCGGAGCTGCCGCCATGCCGTCCAACGACGTCCGGACTCTCCTTCACGCCGCCGTACCCACCGCTGTCGCCGGCGCTGTTGCCGCCGCCATCAGCGGTGGCGTCGCCGGCGGCAAGGGAGCCCTGGGCGCGGTCGTTGCGACGATCGTGGTGATCCTTTTCATGGGGATCGGTCTCATGGTCCTGCAGCGGACCGCGAGGTCCCTGCCTCACTTGTTCCAGGCGATGGGGCTGATGCTGTATACAGCTCAGCTTCTCCTGCTGTTCATCTTTGTCGCCGCATTCAAGAACACGACGCTGTTCAACCCGAAGGCCTTTGCGCTCACGCTGGTTGCGACGACACTCGTGTGGATCGGCGCACAGGCGCGTGCGCACATGAAGGCCAAGATCCTTTACGTCGAGCCCGAGTCCGACCAGGGCGACAAGCCCAAAAACACGGGCGCGCAGACGTGAAAGGTAGGGGCGGAATAAGTGCACGTTCTGGACCCTGCTATCGTCCGGTTCCAACTGCGGCACTGCGGGCGCGGGCATGTGAGCTGACGCCTGCTCGATCGCGAGGCTCAATGCCTGACTGCCGCTCACACATCCGTAACACCAGTCCAGTGCCGAACCGCGGCTGCGCGCCGCGCCGACACAACGAGGTTGCCGTACCTATGCGCCACGCTGAAGGAGCCCGCGGTGAGTGCTGACCCGACACAGGTGCTCGCCTTCGAGACCGATTGCCACATCTTCGACGGTTGTGGTTTCCCGGCACCCGGCTTGCACTCGTTCCTGTTCGAGCCCCTGTGGGGTGAAGCGGGCAGCAACTTGTACTTCAACAAGCCGATGCTGCTGGCGCTGCTCGGCTCGATCATCATCGTCGGTTTCTTCTGGGCCGCCTTCCGTAAGCCGAAGGTCGTCCCGGGCAAGCTGCAGATGGTTGCCGAGAGCGGCTACGACTTCATCCGCCGGGGCATCGTCTACGAGACCATCGGTAAGCGTGAGGGCGAGAAGTACGTCCCGCTTGTTGTCTCGCTGTTCTTCTTCGTCTGGATGATGAACCTCTGGTCGATCATCCCGGTGGCGCAGTTCCCGGTGACGTCGATCATCGCGTACCCGATCGTGCTGGCCCTGATCGTGTACGTCCTGTGGGTCAGCCTGACCTTCAAGCGGCACGGATTCGTCGGCGGCTGGAAGAACATCACCGGCTACGACAAGTCGCTCGGCCCGGTGCTCCCGCTGGCCATGCTCATCGAGTTCTTCTCGAACCTGCTGGTCCGCCCCTTCACCCACGCGGTCCGACTCTTCGCGAACATGTTTGCAGGGCACACGCTGCTGTTGCTGTTCACGATTGCCAGCTGGTACCTGCTGAACGGCATCGGCATTGCCTACGCAGGCGTCTCGTTCGTGATGGTCATCGTGATGACCGCGTTCGAGCTCTTCATCCAGGCGCTGCAGGCGTACGTCTTCGTACTCCTGACCTGCACCTTCATCCAGGGCGCGCTCGCCAAGCACCACTGAGCATCTCGCGCTCCGACCCTTATTCGTCCGGTGGCCAACCCCCATCGGTCCGTGAAAGAGAAGGAAGAACTGGCATGTCCCAGACCCTTGCTGCCGTCAGCGGCTCCCTCGGCTCCATCGGTTACGGCCTCGCCGCGATCGGCCCCGGCGTCGGCGTCGGCATCATCTTCGGTAACGGCACCCAGGCTCTCGCCCGTCAGCCCGAGGCTGCCGGTCTCATCCGCGCCAACCAGATTCTCGGCTTCGCCTTCTGTGAGGCGCTCGCCCTCATCGGTCTGGTCATGCCGTTCGTCTACGGCACGTGATCTTCGGATCCACGACCAGCCACCTAGACGAAAGGCACTGATGTGAGCCAGCTGCTTACGGTCGCGGCTGAGGAGATGGAAAATCCCCTCATCCCGCCGATTCCCGAGCTCGTCATCGGCCTCATCGCCTTCCTGATCGTCTTCGGCCTCCTCGCCAAGAAGCTCCTCCCGAACATCAACAAGGTTCTGGACGAGCGCCGCGAGGCCATCGAAGGCGGTATCGAGAAGGCCGATGCGGCCCAGACCGAGGCCCAGAGCGTTCTTGAGCAGTACAAGGCTCAGCTCGCCGAGGCCCGCCACGAAGCCGCGCGCCTGCGCCAGGAGGCGCAGGAGCAGGGCGTCGTGATCCTGCAGGAGATGCGGGCGGAAGGCCAGCGGCAGCGCGAGGAGATCATCGCTGCCGGTCACGCCCAGATCGAGGCCGACCGCAAGGCTGCGGCTTCCGCGCTGCGTCAGGACGTGGGCAAGCTCGCCACCGACCTGGCCGGCAAGCTCGTCGGCGAGTCCCTCGAGGACCACGCCCGCCAGAGCGGCACCATCGACCGTTTCCTCGACGAGCTCGAGGCGAAGGCCGAGGCTGTCCGATGAACGGCGCGAGCCGCGAGGCACTGGCTGCCGCACGTGAGCGTCTCGACGCGCTGACCGACAGCACGTCGGTCGACGTGGCGAAGCTCGCCGAGGAGCTGGCCGCCGTCACGGCGCTGCTCCAGCGCGAGGTGTCACTGCGACGGGTCCTGACCGACCCGTCGCAGGCCGGCGAGGCCAGGGCGGAGCTGGCCGGACGGCTGCTGCGCGGCCAGGTGGGCGGCGAGGCCGTCGACCTGATCTCCGGCATGGTCCGGTCCCGCTGGTCGCAGTCGCGCGACCTGGTCGACTCGGTCGAGGAACTGGCGAACATCGCAGACCTCACCGCCGCCCAGCGCAGCGGAGACCTCGACGACGTCGAGGACGAGCTGTTCCGGTTCGGCCGGATTGTGGCTTCCGACAAGGAGCTGCGCGCCGCGCTCACCAACCGGTCCGCGTCCACCGCCGCCAAGAGCGAGCTGCTGCGCAGCCTGCTCGGTGGCAAGACGCGGCCCGCCACCGAGCGCGTCGTCGTGCGGCTTGTGACCCAGCCCCGGGGACGTAGCCTGGAAGCGGGACTCGAGTCCCTCTCCAAGCTTGCCGCGGAGCGCCGGGACCGCATGGTCGCCGTGGTCACGTCGGCAGTGCCGCTGAGCGATCAGCAGAAGCAGCGCCTCGGTGCCGCACTGGCGAAGATCTACGGTCGGCCGATGCACCTGAATCTCGATGTGGACCCGACGGTCCTCGGCGGGATCGCGGTGCGGGTCGGCGACGAGCTCATCAACGGCACCATCGCGGAGCGCCTCGACGAGGCGACCCGTCGCATGGCCGGCTGACACAGCGCAGCAACAGAACAAGCAAGACCAGCGGCCCGGTTGGGCCGTGCAGAAATTGCAGAAGATTCCTGGGGGTCGGCCCCCAGACCCCCTTAAGAAACTTCGGGCCCAACAAGGAGAGCAGGGAACCCAGATGGCGGAGCTCACGATCCGGCCGGAGGAGATCCGGGACGCGCTGGAGAACTTTGTCCAGTCGTACAAGCCGGACGCGGCCTCGCGCGAGGAGGTCGGTACGGTCAGCGTTGCCGGCGACGGCATCGCGAAGGTCGAGGGTCTTCCCTCGGCCATGGCGAACGAGCTGCTGAAGTTCGAGGACGGAACCCTCGGTCTCGCCCTCAACCTCGAGGAGCGCGAGATCGGTGCGATCGTTCTCGGCGAGTTCAGCGGAATCGAGGAGGGCCAGCCGGTGCAGCGCACCGGTGAGGTGCTCTCCGTCGGCGTCGGCGAGGGTTACCTCGGCCGCGTCGTCGACCCGCTCGGCAACCCGATCGACGGTCTCGGCGAGATCGCGACCGACAGCCGCCGCGCCCTCGAGCTGCAGGCCCCTGGCGTCATGGTCCGTAAGTCGGTGCACGAGCCGATGCAGACCGGCTACAAGGCCGTCGACGCCATGGTGCCGATCGGCCGCGGCCAGCGTCAGCTGATCATTGGTGACCGTCAGACGGGTAAGACCGCTCTGGCCGTCGACACGATCATCAACCAGCGCGACAACTGGCGCTCGGGCGACGTGAACAAGCAGGTGCGCTGCATCTACGTCGCCATCGGTCAGAAGGGCTCCACCATCGCCTCCGTGCGCGGTGCCCTCGAAGAGGCCGGCGCGCTCGAGTACACGACCATCGTCGCCGCCCCGGCGTCCGACCCGGCCGGCTTCAAGTACCTGGCGCCGTACACCGGTTCGGCCATCGGTCAGCACTGGATGTACCAGGGCAAGCACGTCCTGATCATCTTCGACGACCTTTCGAAGCAGGCCGACGCCTACCGCGCCGTGTCGCTGCTGCTGCGCCGTCCGCCGGGCCGTGAGGCCTACCCGGGCGACGTCTTCTACCTCCACTCGCGTCTGCTGGAGCGCTGCGCGAAGCTCTCCGACGAGATGGGCGCCGGTTCGATGACGGGCCTCCCGATCGTCGAGACCAAGGCGAACGACGTGTCGGCGTTCATCCCGACCAACGTCATCTCCATCACCGACGGTCAGTGCTTCCTGGAGTCCGACCTGTTCAACGCCGGCCAGCGTCCGGCCCTGAACGTCGGTATCTCGGTCTCGCGTGTCGGTGGCTCCGCCCAGCACAAGGCCATGAAGCAGGTCTCCGGCCGTCTCCGTGTGGACCTCGCCCAGTTCCGTGAGCT
The DNA here is from genome assembly GCF_040608395.1 of Streptomyces sp. NPDC005181. NCBI lineage: Bacteria > Bacillati > Actinomycetota > Actinomycetes > Kitasatosporales > Streptomycetaceae > Streptomyces > Streptomyces sp. NPDC005181. The sequence goes on along the minus strand of NZ_JBEXID010000030.1, from coordinate 59,994 downwards.
GGAGGCGTTCGCCGCCTTCGGTTCCGACCTGGACGCGGCCTCGAAGGCGTCGCTGGAGCGCGGTAAGCGCATGGTCGAGCTGCTGAAGCAGGGCCAGTACCAGCCGATGCCCGTCGAGGAGCAGGTCGTCTCCGTCTGGGCCGGCACCACCGGCAAGATGGACGACGTCCCGGTCGAGGACATCCGTCGCTTCGAGAGCGAGCTGCTGGAGTACCTGCGCCGCGAGCGCAAGGACCTCCTGACCAGCATCGCCGAGGGCGGCAAGATGTCCGACGACACGCTGCAGTCGGTCGCCGACGCGATCGCCGCCTTCAAGCAGCAGTTCGAGACCTCGGACGGCAAGCTCCTGGGCGAGGGCTGATCGATGGGCGCTCAGCTTCGCGTTTACAAGCGCCGCATTCGCTCCGTCACCGCCACGAAGAAGATCACCAAGGCGATGGAGATGATCGCCGCTTCGCGCATCGTCAAGGCGCAGCGCCAGGTGGTGGCGTCGACGCCGTACGCGACCGAGCTCACCCGTGCGGTGACCGCGGTGGCGACCGGCTCCACCACCAAGCACCCGCTGACCACCGAGGCCGACGCTCCGGCGCGGGCCGCGATCCTGCTCATCACGAGCGACCGCGGTCTGGCCGGCGGTTACTCCGCCAACGCCATCAAGGCGGCGGAGCGACTGACCGAGCGCCTGCGCGGTGAGGGCAAGGAGGCCGTCACGTATGTGATCGGCCGCAAGGGTGTCGCCTACTACGGCTTCCGCGAGCGCAAGATCGCGGACTCGTGGACCGGCTTCACCGACAGCCCGACGTACGCGGATGCGAAGCGGGCTGCGGCCCCGCTGATCGAAGCGGTCACCCAGGAGACCGCCGAGGGCGGCGTGGACGAGCTGCACATCGTCTTCACGGAGTTCGTGTCGATGATGACGCAGAACCCGGTGGACAACCGGATGCTGCCGCTCAGCCTCGACACGACGAAGGAAGAAGAGGGCAAGGGCGAGATCCTGCCGCTCTTCGACTTCGAGCCGTCGGCGGAGGACGTCCTCGACGCCCTGCTTCCGCGGTACGTCGAGAGCCGGATCTACAACGCACTGCTGCAGGCCGCTGCTTCCGAGCACGCTGCCCGCCGCCGCGCGATGAAGTCGGCCACCGACAACGCCGGAGATCTCATCAAGAGCCTCTCCCGGCTTGCCAACGCGGCCCGACAGGCCGAAATCACCCAGGAAATCAGCGAGATCGTCGGTGGTGCCAGTGCGCTGGCCGACGCGACCGCGGGGAGTGACAAGTAATGACGACCACAGTTGAGACGGCCGTTGCCACGGGCCGCGTCGCCCGGGTCATCGGCCCGGTCGTCGACGTGGAGTTCCCCGTCGACGCAATGCCGGAGATCTACAACGCGCTGACCGTCCAGGTGGCCGACCCGGCCGAGGGCGGCAAGCTCAAGAAGCTGACGCTCGAGGTCGCCCAGCACCTCGGCGACGGCGTGGTCCGCGCGATCTCGATGCAGCCCACCGACGGTCTGGTCCGCCAGGCCTCGGTGACCAACACGGGCGCGGGCATCACGGTGCCGGTCGGCGAGATCACCAAGGGCAAGGTGTTCAACACCCTCGGTGAGATCCTGAACAAGCCCGAGGCCGAGGCCGAGGTCACCGAGCGCTGGCCGATCCACCGCAAGGCGCCCAGCTTCGACCAGCTCGAGTCCAAGACCGAGATGTTCGAGACCGGCGTCAAGGTCATCGACCTTCTCACCCCGTACGTCAAGGGTGGAAAGATCGGTCTGTTCGGTGGTGCCGGTGTCGGCAAGACCGTTCTGATCCAGGAAATGATCTACCGCGTCGCCAACAACCACGACGGTGTGTCGGTGTTCGCGGGCGTCGGTGAGCGCACCCGTGAGGGCAACGACCTCATCGAGGAAATGGCCGAGTCGGGCGTCATCGACAAGACCGCCCTTGTCTTCGGTCAGATGGACGAGCCCCCGGGCACCCGTCTGCGTGTCGCGCTTGCCGGTCTGACCATGGCGGAGTACTTCCGCGATGTGCAGAAGCAGGACGTGCTCTTCTTCATCGACAACATCTTCCGGTACACCCAGGCCGGCTCCGAGGTCTCCACGCTGCTCGGCCGTATGCCGTCCGCAGTGGGTTACCAGCCGAACCTGGCCGACGAGATGGGTCTGCTGCAGGAGCGCATCACGTCGACCCGCGGTCACTCGATCACCTCGATGCAGGCGATCTACGTCCCCGCGGACGACCTGACCGACCCGGCGCCGGCGACCACCTTCGCCCACCTGGACGCGACGACCGTTCTGTCGCGCCCGATCTCGGAGAAGGGCATCTACCCGGCGGTCGACCCGCTGGACTCGACGTCCCGCATCCTGGACCCGCGCTACATCGCGGCGGACCACTACGAGGCCGCCATGCGTGTCAAGGGGATCCTCCAGAAGTACAAGGACCTCCAGGACATCATCGCGATCCTCGGTATCGACGAGCTGGGCGAGGAGGACAAGCTCGTTGTCCACCGTGCCCGTCGTGTCGAGCGCTTCCTGTCGCAGAACACCCACGTCGCCAAGCAGTTCACCGGCGTGGACGGTTCGGACGTGCCGCTCGACGAGTCGATCGCCGCGTTCAACTCGATCTGCGACGGTGAGTACGACCACTTCCCGGAGCAGGCGTTCTTCATGTGCGGTGGCATTGAGGACCTCAAGGCCAACGCCAAGGAGCTCGGCGTCTCCTGAGCCCATGGCTCACCGAGGGGGGCGGGTGCGTCCCGTCCCCCTCACCACGCCCCGTAGAATTGACCCAACACCCGGCTTCAACGGCCGGGTGGTGACCCGAGGAGCCACTCTTGGCTGCTGAGCTGCACGTCGAGCTGGTCGCCGCGGACCGCAGTGTCTGGTCCGGCGAGGCCACCCTGGTCGTCGCGCGTACCACGTCCGGCGACATCGGCGTCATGCCCGGTCACCAGCCGCTTCTCGGTGTGCTGGAGTCGGGCCCGGTGACGATCCGTACGAGCGAGGGCCCAACCGTAGTCGCGGCTGTGCACGGCGGTTTCATCTCGTTCGCGGACGACAAGCTGTCGCTGCTGGCGGAGATCGCCGAGCTGGCGGACGAGATCGATGTCCAGCGCGCCGAGCGTGCGCTGGAGCGTGCGAAGTCGGAGACGGACGGCGCCGCCGAGCGCCGCGCCGATGTCCGACTCCGTGCGGTGGCGGTGCGTTAAGCACCCCACCGAGTGTTTTTACCCTCAGCCGCGGCCCGAGCTGGAACTCTCCAGACCGTGCCGCGGCTGAGGCGATGCAGGTGCAGTTGCAGTCCGGGCGGTATCCGTTACTCGACGATGCGAGGAGGTCGGTGGAGATGGTCCTCGCTTTGTGGGTGTGCGGCCTGGTCGTCGTACTGGTCGCGGTGGGTCTCTTCGTCTTCGGCCTGCGCCGACGGCTGATTCAGCGCTCCGGCGGGACGTTCGACTGCAGCGTGCGGTGGAATGTGCCGGCCGAGCCCGACCTCTCGGGCAAGGGCTGGGTGTACGGCGTCGCCCGGTACAGCGGCGACAAGATCGACTGGTTCCGGGTCTTCTCGTACGCCCCCCGTCCCCGCCGGGTTCTTGAGCGCTCCTCGATCGAGGTGGTCGCCCGGCGGCTGCCCGAGGGCGAGGAGGAGCTGGCGCTGCTCTCCGACGCCGTCGTGCTCGGCTGTCTCCACCGCGAGACCCGCCTGGAGCTGGCGATGAGCGAGGACGCCCTCACCGGATTCCTCGCCTGGCTGGAGGCGGCTCCGCCCGGCCAGCGCGTCAATGTCGCTTAGAAAGGGCCTCGCCGGAAAGAGGTCCCCCGGACGAGGTCCGCGGAGGGTGGACGTGGCCTGACGGCCCGTAGCTACGGGCGCGACTGCGGACACAACGAAGAACCGGGGAGACAGGGGGCGGACCTGTCTCCCCGGCTGCTTTTCGGGGTTACGTGCTGATCTGCTCGAGGTCTGCGGTGATTACCTCAGGCCGCTGTCGATCGCGCTGACGAGTTCACCGTTGCTGGTGTCCCCGCTGAACTCCCAGAAGAACGCGCCCTTGAGGCCCTGGTTCTTCACGTAGGTCATCTTCCCGGCGATGGTGGCCGGGGTGTCGTAGCTCCACCAGTTGCTGCCGCACTTGGCGTAGGCGGTGCCGGCGATGGTTCCGGTGGACGGGCAGCTGGTCTTGAGCACCTTGTAGTCCTCGATGCCCTGCTCGTACTTGCCGGCGGCGGGGCCCGTCGCGGTGCCGCCCGGGGTGGCCTGGGTGACGCCCGTCCAGCCGCGCCCGTAGAAGCCGATGCCGAGGTTCAGCTTGCTGCCCGCGATGCCCTTGCCCTTGAGCTTGGTGATCGCGGCGTCGCTGTTGTAGCCGTCCAGCGGGATGCCGCTGTACGAGGTCAGCGGGGAGTGCGGGGCGGTCGGGCCGTCCGTGTCCCAGGCGCCGAAGAAGTCGTACGTCATCACGTTGTACCAGTCGACGTACTGGGCCGCGCCCGCGTAGTCGGTCGCGTCGATCTTGCCGCCCGACGATGCGTCGGCGGTGATGGCCGCGGTGACCAGGTTGGAGCTGCCGAACTTCGTCCGCAGCGCGGAGACCACGGTCTTGAACGCCGAGGCGCCGCTGCTGTCACAGGACAGACCGCAGGCGTTGGGGTACTCCCAGTCGATGTCGATGCCGTCGAAGACATCGGCCCAGCGGGGGTCCTCGACCAGGTTGTAGCAGGAGTTGGCGAAGGCGGTGGGGTTCTGCGCGGCCTGGGTGAAGCCGCCGGACCAGGTCCAGCCGCCGAAGGACCAGAGGACCTTGAGACCCGGGTGCTTCTTCTTCAGCTCGCGCAGCTGGTTGAAGTTGCCGGCCACCGGCTGGTCCCAGGTGTCGGCGGTGCCGTCGACGCTGGAGGCCGCGTCGTAGGTCTTCTGGTAAGCGGCGTAGGCGTCGCCGATCGCGCACTGGCCGCCGGTGACGTTGCCGAAGGAGTAGTTGATGTGTGTGATCTTGGCGGCGCTGCCGCTGGTCTCCAGGTTCTTGACGTGGAAGTTGCGGTCGTAGACGCCCCACTCGGTGAAGTAGCCGAGCTTGACCTTGCTGCCGGGATCGGGGTTTCCTCCACCGCCCGTGGTGTGTACGGCCACCGAGCCGCTGACCGGGCCCGTCTGGTCGGCGGTGTCACGCGCCTGGATCGTGTACGAGTAGTCGGTGCCGGCGGTCAGCCCGCTGTCGGTGTAGGTCAGGCCGGTGACGGTGGTGACCTTGTTGCCGTTGCGCAGCACGTCGTAGTTCTTGATGCCGTTGTCGTCGGTGGCCGCCGTCCAGGTGAGCTTCACACCGGTGTCGGTGATATTGCTCGCGGTCGGAGTGCCGGGTGCGGAGGGGGCGTTGTCGCCGGGGACGCTGCCGCCGTCACAGGAGGCGCCGTTCACCTTGCAGCCGGTGGGGGCGCCGGGGCCGGCGCCGTTGAAGCCGAAGCTGACGCTGGCGCCGGCGGCGACCGTACCGTTCCAGCCGACGTTCTTGGCGGTCCAGTGGGTTCCGGAGCTGGTGACAGTGGCGTCCCAGGCGGACGTGACCGACGTGCCGGAGGGGAAGTCCCACTCGATGGTCCAGGAACTGAGGGCGGTGGTGCCGGTGTTCTTCACCGTCCACTGGCCCTCGAAACCGGTGCCCCAGTCGGACTTCTTGACGTAGGTGGCGGTTGCCGAGGTGGCGGCCTGGGCCGGGGTGGCCAGTCCGACCATGGCGGCCAGGGGGAGCAGTAGCGCGGTGAGGCCCGCCATCGCTTTCGTGCGGGTGGTGGTGGCCAGGCCGAATCTGAATCTCGCTCGGCGTAGGGGGGTTTCGGTGCTCAACGGTGCTCCTCGGGTGAGGTCCGGACAAACGGGGGTGGTCCGTGGACTGCAAACCCTGCGCCGCCCTGAGCCCGCTTTGTCATGGCGTGCTCACCGCAGTGTGTTCGGTGAGGTTAGGAAGGTCTGGACCAATCGTCAAGAGGTCTGGACCAAAGATCGGAAGTAAACCAAAAATGCCCAACTCCTGTGCCAGAAGAGTCGCTTGGTCCCAGCTGCGCGGTCCGGGCTTCCCCGGCACCAGGCTGTCGTGCGTCTTCGAGAGAGCGGAACGGGTCCGTCCGGCCAGGCTGAGGACATCTGCCGAGCCGGACGCACCCGGTTCCTACCGCTCGCCGCCCGGCACCCACAGCACGTCGCCGACTTCCTTGTTCGCCGTCCTCGCCAGGATGAACAGAAGGTCGGAGAGGCGGTTGAGGTAGGTCGCCGTCAGTGCGTTCATCACGTCGCCGTGCACCTCCAGCGCCGCCCAGGTGGACCGCTCGGCCCGCCGTACCACCGTGCATGCCTGGTGGAGCAGCGCCGCCCCCGGCGTACCGCCCGGCAGGATGAAACTCCGCAGCTTCTCCAACTGCTCCAGGAAGTGGTCGCAGTCCGCCTCCAGCCTGTCGACGTAGTTCTGCTCGACCCGCAGCGGCGGATACTTCGGCTTCTCGACGAGCGGCGTCGACAGATCCGCGCCCACGTCGAACAGGTCGTTCTGCACGCGGACGAGGACCTTCACGACCTCCTCCGGCAACTGCCCGAGCGCGATCGCCGTACCGATGACGGCGTTGGCCTCATTGGTGTCCGCGTACGCCGAGATCCGCAGATCGGTCTTGGCGGTGCGGCTCATGTCGCCGAGGGCGGTGGTGCCCTGGTCGCCGGTACGGGTATAGATGCGCGTCAGATTGACCATGCGGCCGAGCCTATCCGGGGCCGTTCCCGCTCCGGCGGTCCGGAACACGGGCGGACGCGCACGTCCACTCAACTACGCGCGGTGCGCCGCCGAATGACGTGTCCCGGTGTGATGTCCGTCATGTGAGACGTGACGCGTATCTCTTCACTGCCCCAGCGCGCCCCACGGGTACTAATCTCCGCCGGAGAGCAGGTGAACAAGCGTTAAGAAATCGTCCGGGGAGCCGTCGCGGACGACGGCCGTCGAGGACTGACACAAAGGGGTGCGAACGTGGCCAGGAAGCTCGCCGTCATCGGGGCCGGACTCATGGGGTCCGGTATCGCGCAGGTCTCCGCCCAGGCGGGCTGGGACGTCGTGCTGCGCGATGTCACCGACGAGGCCCTGGCCCGTGGGCGCGACGGCATCAAGGCCTCGTACGACAAGTTCGTATCCAAGGGCAAGCTGGAGGCGGCCGACGCCGACGCCGCGCTGGCCCGCATCACGACAACCACCGACCTCGACGCGGTGGCCGACGCGGATGTCGTCGTCGAGGCCGTCTTCGAGAAGCTCGAGGTCAAGCACGAGATCTTCCGGGCCCTCGACAAGATCGTGCGGGACGACGCCGTCCTCGCCTCGAACACCTCCGCCATCCCGATCACCAAGATCGCGGCTGTCACGGAGCGCCCGGAGCGCGTCGTCGGTGTGCACTTCTTCTCGCCGGTCCCGATGATGCAGCTCTGCGAGCTGGTGCGCGGCTACAAGACGAGCGACGAAACGCTGGCCACCGCACGGGAGTTCGCCGAGTCCGTCGGCAAGACCTGCATCGTCGTCAACCGTGACGTCGCAGGGTTCGTCACCACCCGGCTGATCTCGGCGCTGGTCGTCGAGGCCGCCAAGCTGTACGAGTCGGGCGTCGCCTCGGCCGAGGACATCGACATCGCCTGCAAGCTGGGCTTCGGCCACGCCATGGGCCCCCTCGCGACGGCGGACCTCACCGGCGTCGACATCCTGCTGCACGCCACGTCCAACATCTACACCGAGTCGCAGGACGAGAAGTTTGCCGCACCCGAGCTGATGCGCCGGATGGTCGATGCAGGTGACATCGGCCGCAAGAGCGGGCAGGGCTTCTATACCTACTGATCGTTATTTGGCCCCTGGGCGCCTGATCTGCCGTCGATCACGCCCGGGGGAGCCGGGAGTCACCCCCCGGCTGCGGTGGCCCTTGAGTGGACCGTTGTCACTCCACGGAGTGAATTCGGTATCGGTTCGCTTACAGACGGAAACCTCCCTGTCGTTGCCGCAGTCAGTTGTGGCAGAGACAGATACAGACAGACGACCGTGCCATGGAGCATTTCCGGGGAGCGCATATGCACATCAGGGGCGACCACGCCGAGCTGGTCGTCGGGGGGCGCCTCGACGTCCGAAGCGCGGCGGACGCCCGTACGGTCCTGCACTCGGCCCTTGACGACGGGGTCGGCGACCTGATTCTCGACCTGACCGAGCTGGACTCCTGGGACGCCACCGGACTCGGCGTCATCATGGGTGCGCACCGCCGGGCCGGGCGGGCCGGACGGCGGCTGGTGCTCCGTGGTGTGCCGCCACAGATGCAGCGCCTGCTGGTGGCGACGAGACTGCACCGCATTCTGGCGATCGAGGGCGGAATCGCCGCGGACTCCCTGCCGCGGGTGTAGCGCGGGCGCAGGGGGTACTCGCCCTCCCGCCCGAACCCGCACAATCCACACGAGACCATGACGTCCTGGACGGCGTGGCACCCCGATGGTTCGTAGATACTGTGCGAAGGTTTAAGGTTCGGCCGTCCGCCGATTGACATAACCCATGGGGCGGACACCGGACCAGAAGCGACAGCAGGGCTTGCGAGGCCGGGAGGGGCAACCGTGCGCGACGCGTCTGGGGGGTTTGGCGATGGACCCGACACACCGGGGGCCGGAGGTTTTCGGCCATGACAATGACGGCTACGGCGAGGACACCGGCCGACGACGGCCCCGTGACCCGCTGAGTACCGATTTCGGCCAGCAGCTTCAGCAGCAGGCGCGCATTGTGCAGCTGTTTCCCGGCGACTTCCTGCTCACCGTCAACCCGGTCGACGGCAGCGAGGTCGAGCTGTGCCCGCCGGGGGAGCAGCCCGCTGCTCCGGCCCGTCGCACCTCCGCCGAGCGCACCGACCGCGAGCGCGCCGCCGCACCGCCGGTACCGCCTGGACCTCCCTCCCCCCAACTGCCGCTCCTGGAGCGTGCGGAGGAGCTTGAGAGGGTGGTGCGCCTGCTGGCGCGCGGCCGCTCGGTGCGGCTCACCGGACCGGCCGGATCGGGACGCACCGCGCTGCTGAACGCCGTCGCCGCCGACTGCGCGGACCTCGCACCGGACGGAGTCGTACGGCTCTCCGGCCACAAGCGCACCGCCACCGACGTGCTGTACGGGCTCTACGAGGCGGTCTTCGACGCGCCACTGCTGCGCCCCGACCGCGCCGCCCTCCTCGAAGTGATCCGGGGCATCGGGGCCGTCGTCGTCCTCGACGACCTGGAGTTCGGCGGGTCCGCACTGGAGGAACTGCTCGACGCGACGCCGGAGTGCGCGTTCCTGTTCGCCGTGACACCCGTCATCGCCGCACCCACCGCCGACTCGCACCTCGAAGAGGTCTTCCTCGCGGGGCTGGGCCGCAGCGCCGCCGTCGACCTGCTGGAGCAGGTCGTCGAGCGACCGCTCACGGAGGACGAGGCGAACTGGGCGGGCGACCTCTGGTTCGAGTCCGAGGGACTGCCGCTGCGCTTCGTCCAGGCGGGCGCCCTGCTGCGCCAGCGCGACATGCTGCGCACCGACCCCACCGCGTACGACGAGCACGGCTACTTCGACGGCCGGCCCGTCGACGATTCCTTCGACGCCTTCGGTCAGGACGCCGACGGCCGTGACGTGCCGCTGCCCAGCCTCGGTGAGGGTGCCGCGCCCGCCGCGCTGCTCGCCTCCCGGCTCAGCGAGCCCGCGCGCGACACCCTGCACTTCGCGGTCGCGCTCGGCGGCGAGGTGCCGCACCAGGCGCATCTGCCGGCGCTTGTGGGGGACACCCACGCCGATGCCGCGCTCGGCGAGCTGGCCGGCTGCGGACTGCTCTCCCCGGCCGGCTCCCGCTACCGGCTGGCCGCCGGTGTCCTCGCCCAGCTGGAGGCCGCCGGATACGGCGAGGACGCGGCCGACCGCGCCAGTACGGCGGCCCAGCACTACGCCTGGTGGGCCGGGCATCCCTCGGTCACCCCCGCCCGCGCGGTCGCCGAGGCCGACGCGATCGTCGCGGCCATGAACCAGCTGGTCCCCGGCGACGGGGCCGGACAGGCCAGCGCAGCCGTGCTGCTGGCCCGCAGCGCTGCCCCTGCCTTCGCCGCCGGGCTGCACTGGGGCGGCTGGGAGAGGGCCCTGCGGCTCGGCCAGGAGGCTGCCAGGATCACCGGTGAGGTCGCCGAAGAGGCTTACTTCCACCATGAGTTGGGCGTGCTCGCGCTCTGTACCGGCAATCTCGACCGGGCCAGGGCCGAACTGGAGGCGTCGATCGGTATGCGCGGCGCGCTCGCCGACAAGTCCGGGGCGGTGGCCGGACGCCGCGCGCTCGCCCTGGTCGCCGACCGCTCCGGCGGACCGGTGCTCGGCGGCCGCACCCCGCCGGGCGAGGAGGCGCCGGCCGCGCGGTACGAGGAGTCGGCGCGGTCGCTCGCCGTCATACCGGTGACCGGGCCGATGGCGGTGCCGCGTACGTCCGAGGACGAAACCGCGCTGATATCCCGGGTCGCCCCGGCGGCAGGCACCGGTGCGTCCGGCGGCCGCAAGGCGGCGTTGCTCGGCGGTGCCCGTCGCAACCTCGTCGCGGCGGGGGCGGGCGTCCTGCTGGCCGGGGTGCTCGGCACGGTGGTCACGCTCGGCATGACGTCCAGCAGCGACGCCCAGGACGGCGGCAGCGTCACGACCGAGCAGTCGGCCGACGAGGACAGCATCGACGGCGGGTTCCCGGCCGACGAGCCGACGGACGCCACGGCGCCGGGCAAGGCCTCGTCGAGCGGGAGTCCCTCGTCGCCGGGCCCGTCCGGCAGTCAGATCACCCCGAGCGGCAGCGGTGCGCCTTCCACGGACGACTCGTCCGCACCGGGCGACAGCCCGTCGGACAAGCCGTCCAGTCACAAGCCGACCAAGTCGTCCAGCCCGTCGAAGTCGCCCACACCGCCGAAGTCGCCCACCCCGACCCCGTCCTCGTCCTCGTCGGAGAGTGACTCCCCGGACCCGTCGGACTCGGCGAGTGAGACCCCGCCGACCGAGCCGGGCAGTTCCGACTCGGCGAGCGGGCCCGCCCCGTCGTCGGCGGCCAGCAGCCCGACCGTGGCGACCGTGGTCTGAGCGGAACCACGCGCGCGTACGCCGGACGGGGCCCGTGCCTGTCCGGCGTACGTACGCAGCTCGTCAGAACAGCCGCAACTTGTCGTCCTCGATGCCGCGCATGGCGTCGTAGTCGAGGACCACACAGCCGATTCCCCGGTCCGTCGCCAGCACCCGGGCCTGCGGCTTGATCTCCTGCGCCGCGAAGATTCCCTTCACCGGGGCGAGATGGGGATCGCGGTTGAGCAGCTCCAGATAGCGGGTCAGCTGCTCCACACCGTCGATGTCACCGCGGCGCTTGAGCTCGACGGCCACGGTCTTCCCGTCGGCGTCCCGGCACAGGATGTCGACCGGGCCGATGGCGGTGGGGTACTCGCGGCGGATCAGGGTGTAGCCCTCGCCGAGGATCTCGATCCGGTCGGCGAGCAGCTCCTGCAGGTGCGCTTCCACGCCGTCCTTGATGAGGCCCGGATCGACGCCCAGTTCGTGCGACGAGTCGTGGAGGATCTCCTCCATCGTGATGATCAATTTCTCGCCCGCTTTGTTCACCACGGTCCAGACGCCTTCGGTGTCGTCGGCGCCCTCCTTCAGGGTGCAGGGCGGTGACATCCAGTTGAGGGGTTTGTACGCCCTGTCGTCGGCGTGGATCGAGACGCTCCCGTCCGCCTTGACCAGGATGAGACGGGGAGCGGAGGGCAGGTGGGCCGTGAGCCGGCCCGCGTAGTCCACGGAGCAGCGGGCGATGACGAGACGCATGGTCGGCAACGCTACTCGACGACGGGTGCTCCACGCGATTCTCTCTCCGGCAACCCACCACCACCGCCCGCCACAGCCCTTCCCGCCCCGCGGGCTTGCCCCTCTTTGCGCACCTTCGTTATTGGCCGGTTGTGTTCCCAATCTCCTGGTGCGGCCCGGACTGCGCCCTTACCGTGGAAGCAGGAGGTCGCCGTGTGTGTACGCTGCGTCGCCGTCCTCCTTCCCTGCCCGTAAGGCCCCGGCCGCCCGCCGGGGTCGCGAGAGGAGAACCCATGTCGCTCGACGTCTCACCGGCGCTGTTGGAACAGGCCGAGCGAGGCGAGGTCGACGAAGCCGACTTCGTCGACTGCGTCCGGACCTCCCTGCCCTACGCATGGGAGATGATCAGCTCTCTGGTGGCCCAGCTGAAGGTCGACGGCGGAGAGTTCGCCGACAACCAGACGCCGCCGCCGGACGAGCAGGCACGTGGTCAGCTGTTGCGTGCGCTCGCGAGTGATGCGATACGCGGTGCGCTGCAGCGGCACTTCGGGGTGCGCCTGGCATTCCAGAACTGCCACCGCGTCGCGGTGTTCCCGCTGGACGCCTCGGTCGACGAGCGGTTGGCCCGCTTCACCTCGGTGAGGGGTCAGTTGCTCAACCAGTCGCCCGAACTCCGGGACTGCTGAACGCTTCTGCTGCCGCTCCGGGCCGCGGGAGGTGCAACTGGCCCCGGGGCGGCAGCTCCCCGTACTCCTACGGGTGTTCATGTCAGGAGTGGCAGTACCTCGGTGCCCAGCCGCGCTACGTTCTCCTCCGTGGCCGCGAGATCTCCCGAACCCTCCGCCAGGAGCGCGAACCTGGTGATGCCCGTCCGCTCGGCAGTGGCGGCGAGCCGGTCGGCCGCGAGCCGGGGCGGGCCCACGGGATGAAGGCCGCACAGCAATTCCGTATACGCGACCGGATCGCGCATCACCCGGTGCCTGCCGTCGACCGTCACATGGGCGTCGAGCCCCTGCCGCAACCAGCCAGGCATCGCCTTCACGAGCGTCTCCACGGCCTCCTCGCGACGGTCCGCGATCTGTGCGACGCCCGCGGAGACATGCCCCGCGGCGCGGACGCTCTCCGGGGAACGGCCCGCGGCGAGAGCGGTGGAGCGCCACAGGGCGACCATCTCGGCCTTCTCCTCGTCCCCGCAGTGCATGCCGAGGAGCATCGGCAGGCCGTTCTCCGCGGCGAGTTTCACACTCTTCGGCGAGGTGCACGCGACGATCACCTCGGGGCCGCCCGGCCCCTGCGCGGTGTCCTCGTGGTGCTCGTCGAGCAGTTCGTCGGCCCGGGGGACCACCGCGACCTCACGGAAGCCGAATCGCTCCCCACGACCCGCCACGCGCGGTTTGCTCAGCCAGTCGAGCAGCAGCTCCAACGACTCGGGGAAGCCGTTCTCGTACGCCTCCAGGCCCCCTCCGAACACCTCCAGATCCACCCAGGGGCCGCCCCGTCCCACGCCGAGGGAGAACCTGCCCCCGCTGGTGAGGTGGAGCAGCGCGGCCTGCTCGCCCAGCGCCACCGGATGCTGGGACGGCAGCACGCTCACCGCCGTACCGACCTGGATTCTGCGGGTGCGGCCGAGCAGCAGCGCGGCCAGGGTGACGGCGGACGGGCACACCCCGTACGGCACGAAATGATGCTCTGCCAGCCAGACCGAATCGAGCCCGGATTCCTCCGCGACCTCGGCGGACCGGATCGCGCGATGCAGCGCTTCCCCCGGTCCCTGGCCCGGAAACTGGGCTGCCAGTACAAACGTTCCCACGCGCATCGCCAATTGCCTCCTTGCGGCCGACGCGGCTCTCCCCTATTGGCAACAACGTCTGACACGTGCCAAAGGCACGGTCCACGGCAAAGTTGTTGCGATTTTCCGGTAACCCGTCGTGTCCCGGCCCCCGTCCCGGGGCCTCCTGGGCGCCTGCCCCGTCCGAATGGCCCTACGCTGGACGGGAACTGCCCGGCCTGCCCAGTGAGGTGTCACGTGTCCCCGCGCCGCAACCGCCCCCGAGGCGGCGAGAGTCCCACCGGCAGCGCAAGCGAGGCGGGCGAGCGGTACGGCGGGGGAGGGCGCGCAGAGGAGTGGCAGGGCGAGCAGTGGTCGGTCCGCCCGGTGAGCGGCGCGAGCGCGGCGGGCAAGCGCTACCGCTGCCCCGGCTGCGACCAGGAGATCCCGCCCGGCGTTCCGCATCTCGTGGCCTGGTCCGAGTACGGCGGGATCGACGACCGCAGGCACTGGCACAAGGCCTGCTGGAATGCGAGGGACCGCCGCACCACAAGGGTGCAGCGGTCCAGGAACGCGCCGCGCTACTGAGTTCCGTCGGCCGGTGACCGGTCAGACGTCGCGCCTGTCCAGGGACACATAGGCGCCGATCATGGCCACGGCCGTGACGCCGAGCATGATCCAGAGCGGCTCCCAGCCGGACGGCCCCGACGAGGTGACCGATGCGTCGTAGAACGCGCCGAGCTGGCTGGGGATCGAGTACTCGAAGAGCGCCTGCTGCACATCGGCGAGCGACTCCGAGAACATGAACATGGCCAGCACGAGCGGCAGCAGCACCACGGCGATCATGATCGTGATCGCGCCGGCGGAGTGCCGGATGAGGGCGCCCACCGCGAGCGACAGCAGCCCCAGCGTCGCGATGTAGAGGCCGACACCGACCGTGGCGCGCATCCAGTCGCCACCGGTCGGCTCGGCGCCGCCCAGCATGGCCGTCTGCAGCACGCCGACGAGCGCGGTCGTCACGGTTGTGATGACGAAGGTGAGCAGGAAGAAGACGGCCGCCTTCGCGGTCAGCACCCGGCCGCGGCTGGGGCAGGCCGTCAGCGTCGTACGGATCATGCCGGTGCCGTATTCGGAGGCGATCGTCATCACGCCGAGCGTGATCACGCAGATCGAACCGAGGAGCACCCCGAAGAAGCCGAGACTGAGCACGGGGCTGCTGCCGAGCTCGGAGCCGGACGCGTTGACGGCGATCGCCGACAGCAGTCCGATGCTGAGCAGCAGCACGATCATGATGCCGAGCGTCCACATCGTGGAGCGCACGGAACGGATCTTGGTCCACTCGGAAGCGAGTGCGTCACCGAGGGTGGCGCGGCGCTGCGGGATCGGCGAGGCATAGAGGCCGGCGGGTGCCCCCTGCCAGTTCTGCTGCGGGGCCGGGGGCTGCTGCGGGTACTGCTGCGCCTGCTGCTGGTACGGCGCCTGCGGGGTCGGCGGCGTTGTCATCGGGCGTCCTCGCTGGTGTCGCGCTGGGTCAGGTCTGCGGGGCCGACGGCGGGCACGGCCGGAGCGGCTGCGGCCGGGGCGGCCACAGGGGGTGCCGCGTACGGGTTCTGTCCGGGCGGCGGCGGTGCGTACCAGCCCTGCTGCGGCATCTCCTGGACGGCCGGCTGCACGTATCCGCCGCCCATCATGGGCTGTTGCAGGCCGGCCTTCTGGTCCACCGTCGAACGGTAGTCCACGGCGCCCTGCGTCATCCGCATGTACGCCTCCTCCAGCGAGGCCTGGTGCGGCGAGAGCTCCCACAGCCGGACGTCCGACTCGTGCGCCAGATCGCTGATCCGCGGCAGCTGCAGCCCGGTGACGCGCAGCGCCCCGTCCGGCTCCGACATGACCCGGCCGCCCGCCTCGGTGAGCGACGCGGTCAGCTTCTCCCGCAGCTCCGGCTGCGCGTCCGGGACCCGCACCCGCGCGAAATCGGCCGAGTTGGCGGAGATGAAGTCCTTGATGCTCATATCGGCGAGCAGCTGCCCGCGGCCGATCACGATCAGATGGTCGGCGGTGAGCGCCATCTCGCTCATCAGGTGGCTGGAGACGAAGACCGTGCGCCCCTCGGCGGCGAGCATCTTCATCAGGTTGCGGACCCAGAGGATGCCTTCGGGGTCGAGACCGTTGACCGGCTCGTCGAAGAGCAGCACCTGCGGGTCGCCGAGCAGCGCCGCCGCGATCCCGAGCCGCTGCCCCATGCCGAGCGAGAAGCCCTTGGACCGCTTCTTTGCGACGTCCTGCAGACCGACGACGCCGAGCACCTCGTCGACCCGGGCGGCCGGAATACCGGCGAGCTGGGCCAGCGAGAGCAGGTGATTGCGGGCGCTGCGGCCGCCGTGCACCGCCTTGGCGTCCAGCAGCGCACCCACCTGGCGCGGGGCGTTCGGCAGGCTGCGGAAGGCATGCCCGCCGATCGTCACATGGCCCGATGTGGGACGGTCCAGGCCGAGCATCATGCGCATGGTGGTGGACTTGCCCGACCCGTTGGGACCGAGGAATCCGGTGACGGCACCCGGCCGCACCTGGAAGGAAAGGTTGTACACGGCCGTCTTCGCGCCGTAGCGCTTGGTCAGGCCGACTGCCTCGATCATGCTCCAGCCCCATCGACTTATCTGTCGTCGGGGCCCAGGCCGACCGGCCGCACGCCCCCCGTAAGAGTTAGGAGGATATCCAGGCCTTGACGGTTCCGGCCAAGCTGTTGCAGGGGTGCGTCGCTCACGTATCGCACCGAACCGGAGTCATTCCACCCGTTGTCTTCTGCTTCGCCCAGATCCTCCGGGTTATGCGTCCCGCTTCTTGAGTACGAGATAGCCGCCGATCAGTGCAGCCACCACCCACGCCGCCAGAATGCCCAGCCCGCCCCACGGTCCGTACGGGGCCGGGTCGCTGTCCATGGCGTCCGGAACCACTTGCATGATCTTGGAGCCGGCCTGGTCGGGGAAGTATCGGGCCACGTTCTTGGCGCCGGGGACCGCCGACAGGATCTGGGAGACCAGGAAGAAGAAGGGCATCAGGATGCCGAGCGACAGCATCGAGCTGCGCAGCATCGTGGCCACGCCCATGGAGAAGATCGCGATCAGGCCCATGTAGATGCCGCCGCCGAAGACCGCACGCAGGACGTTGTCCGCGCCGATGTTCGTGCGGTGGTCGCCGAGCAGGGCCTGGCCGAGGAAGAAGGTGACGAAGCTGGTGGCCAGGCCGACCACCAGGGAGAGGACGCCGGCGACCACGATCTTGCTGAAGAGGAACGAGCCGCGCTGCGGTACGGCGGCCAGTGAGGTGCGGATCATGCCGGAGCTGTACTCCGTACCGACCACCAGGACACCGAAGACGACCATCGCAAGCTGACCGAGGATCATGCCGGAGAAGCTGAGGAAGGTCGGGTCGAAGGTGGCCCTCTCCGGTGCGGGGAGATCGTCGAACTGGGCGTTCATCAGTGCGCAGAGTGCCGCGCTCATCGCCACGGTGACGGCGAACGCGGAGATCAGGGTCCAGGTGGTCGAGGAGACCGTACGGATCTTGGTCCACTCGGAGTTCAGGACCGCGGGTACCGATGCCATCGTCGTCACGCCCCCTTCCCGGGGGCGGGGGTGCCGGACTGCAGATTCCACTGCTCGCCCCACTGCGGGCCCGCGGGCGCCGGCGGCGCCCCGGCGTGGTCCGCGTGGGCGTGATACTCCACGGAGTCCGCCGTCATCTGCATGAACGCTTCTTCCAGCGAGGCCCGCTGGGAGCTCAGCTCATGCAGCACGATGTGGTGCTGCGCGGCCAGCTCGCCGAGCTGTTCGCTGGTGGCGCCGTCGATCTCCAGCACGCCGCTCCCCGATTCGACCGCGATGATGCCCTCCTCGTGCAGCACATCGCGCAGCCGTTCCTGTTGCGGGGAACGCATCCGTACGTAACTGCGCGAGTTCTGGTGGATGAAGTCGGCCATCGAGGTGTCGGCGAGCAGCCGGCCCTGCCCGATGACGATCAAGTGTTCCGCGGTGAGCGCCATTTCGCTCATCAGATGCGAGGAGACGAAGATCGTCCGGCCTTCCGCGGCGAGCGTCTTCATCAGATTGCGAATCCAGTGAATTCCCTCGGGGTCCAGACCATTGACGGGTTCGTCGAACATCAGGATCTCGGGATCACCGAGCAGCGCGGCCGCGATTCCGAG
The DNA here is from genome assembly GCF_040608395.1 of Streptomyces sp. NPDC005181. Classification (NCBI taxonomy): domain Bacteria; kingdom Bacillati; phylum Actinomycetota; class Actinomycetes; order Kitasatosporales; family Streptomycetaceae; genus Streptomyces; species Streptomyces sp. NPDC005181. The sequence continues at coordinate 42,197 of NZ_JBEXID010000030.1, read as the reverse complement.
CCGCTGACCCATACCGAGAGAGAACGACTTGGACTTCTTCCTCGCCACCGCGCTCAGGCCGACGGTGTCGAGAACTTCCGGGACACGGCTCTCCGGGATGCGATTGCTCTGCGCGAGACAGAGCAGATTGTTGTACGCGCTGCGGCCGCCGTGCATCGACTTGGCGTCGAGCAGCGCACCGATGTGCTTCAGGGGTTCCGACAGCTCGCGGTAGTGCTTGCCGTCGATGCGCACCGATCCGCTCGTCGGGTTGTCGAGATCGAGCATCATCCGCATCGTGGTGGATTTGCCGGCCCCGTTCGGGCCCAGAAAACCCGTCACCATGCCAGGCCTGACCTGGCATGAGAGGTGGTCGACGGCAACCTTGTTACCGAAGCGCTTGGTGAGACCATCAAGCTCGATCATGCGCACACGCTAGAACGGCCGCGCGCCCGGCGCCACCACAAGGGCGGAACCGGGCGCGCAACGGGTACAGGTGAGGTACCGCAGGGTCAGCGGGTCTGCTGAGCCGGGACCCCGCGGGTGACGGGCTCGTCGTCCACCGGCGAGCCGGCGGCGGCCACTGCGGCACCGGTCAGCGTCGCCAGCATCTCGCGGACGTTGGTCAGCTGCGCGTTGATCGAGTCGCGGCGGTTGGTGAGCGCCGCCAGCTCGCGCTCCGATTCGCTGCGGATCCGGTCGGCCTTCGCGTTCGCGTCGGCCACGATGTCCTCGGCCTGGCGCTGCGCGGTCTCCACCGTCTGACGGGCCCGGCGCTCGGCGTCCGTACGGAGCTTCTCGGCCTCCAGGCGGAGCTGCTCGGCGCGGTGCTCGATCTCGGCAAGGCGCTTCTCGGCCTTGGCCTGACGGGACGCGAGGTCGCGCTCCGACTGGTCGCGACGCTTGGCCAGGTTTGTCTCGAAGTCCGCGGCGGCCTGGGCGGCCTTGGCGCGGGTCTCCTCGAAGAGGGCGTCCGCCTCCTCACGCTTCTGCGCCGCGTCCTTCTGGGCGTCGGTGCGCAGCGTGGTGGCCTCACCCTTGGCCTTCTCGACGATGCGTACGCCCTCGTCCTCGGCCTTCGCCTTGCGCTCGGCGGCGAACGACTCGGCGTCGTTGCGCACCTGCTGGGCGGCCGACTCGGCGAGCTCACGGTGCTGCTCGGCGGCGCGACGCGCCTCCTCGCGCAGGTCCTTCGCCTCCTCCTCGGCGAGGCGGAGAATCTTCTCCACACGCGCACCGAGACCCGCGTACGACGGCTCCGCGTCGTTCACCTGGGCCTGGGCGTTCTGCGTTTCGAGGTGCAGCTCCTCGATGCGCTTTTCCAAAGACGTGATGCGGGTGAGAGCACTATCACGGTCGGCGACGAGCTTGGTAATGCGGTCATCCACCTGACCGCGGTCGTAACCACGCCGCACGAGCTCGAAGCCGAAGGGGGAGGAAGGGTCACTCATGGGGTTCCTGTCGAAGTGAGACCGGTGAGGTGATAGGGGGAATCCTAGGGGCCTGAGCGGCGTGTCATCGAGTGGATGCCCGTTTGATCTGGAGTATGACACCCCTTTTGAGTGGCTAACCCCCGTAACCCTTGCCACTCGGAGGGGCGAACGTCCTTGTCGAAGCACGTGACCCGACCGGGCGACTACCCCTCGGACGACTTGCCACTCGAGCGAGTGCCCGCCGAGGCCCCGGCTTTGACGCCGCCCGTGGAACCGCTGCCCGCACCCTTGCCGCCGCCCGGCGCTTCGAAGGACTCCAACGCCTCCAGGACGTCCTGGACACGGGAGATCTCCGTGTTGATGTCCTCGCGCCGGCGCACCAGAACGTCGAGCTCGCGACGGCCCTCGTCCACCGTCTTCTTCGCCTCCTGCTCGGCGTCGGCACGCAGTTTCTCGGCCTCGCGGACCAGGGAGGCCTTCTTCTGCTCGGCCTCCTTCAGCAGCGACTCGGCCCGCTTCACCGCGGCGATCCTGACCTTGCTCGCTTCCGAATTCGCGTCCGACAGCAGCTCCTTGGCCTTCGCCGCAGCCTCTTCGCGCTGCTCCGTCGCAGCCTTCATCAGCTTGTCGACGCGCTCGCCCGCCGTCTTCATCTGCTCGGAGGTCTCGCGCCGCGCCCGGTCGTGCAGCTCTTCGATCTCGCTCTCCAGACGGGTCCGGAGCTCCTCGGCCCGCTCCCGGATGGCCGTGGCGTCCCGACGGGCGCCGACCAGCAGTTCGTCCGCGTCCGCACGGGCCCGCTCCACCAGGGAGTTGCCCTCGACGGTCGCCTCCGAGGTGATCCGCAAGGCCTCCTTGCGGGCCACGCCGACCATCGTGTCGGCCTGCTTCTCGGCCTCGGTGGCGGCGCGCAATGCCTCCTCCTGAGCCTTGTTGACGAGCTGGTCGGCCTGCTCGGCGGCGTCGGCACGGCGCTTCGCCGCCGCCTCGCGCGCCTCGTCGAGCAGCCGGTCCGTCTCCTCGCGGGCCTCCCCGCGCATCTGCTCGGCCGCCGCCTCCGCGTCGGCGCGCACCCGCTCCGACTCCTCGCGGGTGCGGGCCGCGTGCTCCTGTGCCGAGCCGACCGTGGCCGCCGCCTCCGCGCGCAGCCGCTCCGCCTCGTTGGTGGCGTCGCCGACCAGCTCGGTCGCCTGCTGATTCGCCTCGGCAAGGATCCGCTCACCCTCGCCCGACGCCTCGCCCACCAGCCGGTCGGCCTGGGCCGCGGCGTCCGAACGCATCCGGTTGGCGTCCTCGCGGGCGTCCGCGCGGCTGCGCGCGGCGTCCTGCTCGGCCGATGCCAGGGCGTCCGATGCCTCGGTACGCACCCGCTGGCTGTACTCCGCGGTGTCCGTGCGCAGCCGCTCCGACTCGGTGATCGCGTCGCTGACGGTCCGCTCGGCCATCGACTTCGCGGCCTCGGACTCCTCCTGGGCCTCCCGGCGGATCCGGGCGGCGTCCTCGCTGGCCCGTTCCCGCTCCGCGTACGCGTCGGCGCGGACCCGGTCCGCCTCCTCCTGCGCCTCGGACTTCGTCCGCTCCGCGACATGCTCGGCGGTGGAGCGCAGCCCGGCGATCTCCGCCTCGGCCTGCTCCTGGAGCCCGGAGACCGAGTCCCGTACCTGCTGGGCGGTCTGCTCGGCGGCGGAGACCATCTCGGTCGCCCGGGCGTCCGCCTCGCCGACCAGCCGCTGGGTCTCGGCCTGTGCCTCCTCGACCCGCTTGCGGGCGGAGGCGAGGAGCTCCTCGCTCTGTTCGCGGGCCCGCTCGCGCTCCTGGGTCGCCTCCGTGCGCGCCGCGTCGAGGGTCTCCTCGGCCTCGCGGCGGCGTCGGTTCGCCTCCTCCTGGGCGGCGGCCAGCGCCTCGGCGGCCTCGGTGCCGACCCGCTCGGCCGCGGCCGCGGCCTCCGACCGCACCCGGTCGGCGCTCTCCTGCGCCTCGGTCCTGAGGCGCTCCGCCTCGGCGGCCGCCTCGCTGCGCAGCCGTACGGCGACGGTCTCACCCTCCGCACGGGACTGCGACGCATCCGCCGCCGCCTCGTCGCGCAGCCGCTCGGCCTCGGTCTCGGCCTGCTCCTGCAGTGCGCGCAGCCGCTCGGCGGCCTCCGCACGCAGCCGCTCGGACTCCTCGTTCGTCTCGCGCCGGATCCGCTCCGCCTCGGCGCGCGCCTCCGTGAGCGCCTGCTCGGCGGTGGTGACCCGGGTCTCGGCCTCGGTGTGCAGCCGGGTCAGCTCGTCGGCTGCCTCGGCGCGCCGGGCCGCGACCGCGCGCTCGGTCTCCTCACGGAGCTCGGCCGCCGCCTGCTCGGCCACGGCCGTGGTGGACTCCGCCTGTTCCTCGGACTCCGTACGCAGCCGCTCGGCCTCGGCGCGGGCCCGCTCGAGGGCCTCCTCGGCCTGCTTGCGCAGCACTGTGGCGCGCTCGATCGCCTCGGCACGGACCCGTTCGCTGTCGGTGCCCGCGGCGGTCCGGAGCTCCTCCGCGTCCGCCTTCGCCTTGGACAGCAGCTCCTCGGCGGTCTTGGCGCCTTCCTCGATCTGCTGGACGGCCTCGCGGCGGGCCTCGCCCCGGATCCGCTCGCCCTCGGCGACCGCCTCGGAGCGCAGCTGCTCGGCCTCGCCGCGCAGCCTGCGCGCCTCCTCCTGCAGCTCGACCGTCCTGGCCCGGTACTCCTTGGTGTCGTCCTTGGCCGCGCCCTTGAGCTGGTCGGCCTGCTCGGCCGCCTCGCCGCGCAGCCGGTCCGCCTCGGCCTCCGCCTCGCGGCGGATCCGGTCGGCCTCCTCGCTCGCCGCCCGGGTGGTGGACCTCGCGTCCTCGGACGCCTTGGTCAGCACCTCCTCGGCGGTCCTGGCCGCCTTGGCGAGCTGGGCCGCGGCGTCCTCGGCGGCCGCGGTGCGGGCCCTCTCCGTCGCCTCGGACGTGAGCCGGTCCGCTTCGGCGCGGGCGTCGGCGAGCGCCTGCTCGGCCTCCGCCTTCAGCGCCTCGGCGTCCGTCGTGGCCTCGCCTACCAGCCGGGCGATCTCCGACTTGGCCGTACGGGTGCGCTGCTCGTTCTGCGACTCGGCGCCGGCCAGCCGCTTGACCGCGGCCTCCTTCGCCTCGGTGAGGACCTTCTCGGCCTCCAGGCGGGCCTCACGCAGCTGCGTCTCGGCCTCCTGCATGCGCTGCTCGGCGGCCCGGTTCAGCTCGGCCGTCTGCTGCCGGGTCTGCTCGGTCTCCGCGGTCGTCGACGTGCGCAGCTGCTCGGCGTGGCTGGTGGCCTCCTGCGCCTGGTTGGACGCGGCGTTGAGCAGCCGCTCGGCGTCCTTGCGGGCACGCAGGAGGATCGCTTCGGCCTCGGCGCGGGCGGACTCCGCCTCGGAGCCGAGCCGCTGCCGGGTCTCGTCCGCGAGCCGGGCCGCCTCGGCGCGTGCGGCGGCCAGGGACTGCTCGGCCTCGGTCCGCGACTCGTCGAGCAGCCGGCGGGCCTGGGACTCGGTCCGGGCCCGCAACTGCTCGGCCCAGGCGACGTTCTCGTTGACGTGCGACTCGACGGTCTGACGGCGCTCCGCGAGCTCCTGGTCGAGCCGCTGCCGCCGCTGCACGGCCTCGTTGTGCAACTCGGCCTGCAGCCGCGCCTGGTGTTCGGCGTGCTCCTGCAGGATCCGCTGCGTCTGCGCCCGGGCGTCACGGAGCTCGCGCTCGGCATCGGTACGCAGCTGATCAGCCTGGATCTGGGCATTACGGAGCAGCTGTTCGGCCTGGTAGCCGATGTCCGCGCTGTCGTACGCGGGACGGGTCGCGAGATTGCGCCGAGCCTCGTGCAGCTTGGCGCGCAAGACCTCGACCTGGTAACCGAGGTCCTCGGCGTGCTGGACGGCCTTCTCCCGGTCGGTCTTCAGCCGGTCCATCTCGGCTTCGAACCGCGAGAGGTGGTCGTCGTCAGCTCGGTGGCTCTCCTGGCGTTCGTAGCCCCGCACTGCGCGGTCCCATCCGTCCCCTGGTCGCAACTCTCCAAATGAGTACCGTTCGCCGGCGAACGGTCCCCCGGGGAATGGTGACAGATCTACGGCTGGGGACGCGGCGCGGCCCCGACCCGGCCCCGGCCCGGAACCGCCCACTCTACCGGGCCAGGTATCCGGAGGTCAGTGCTCCGCTGCGGACGTGACCAGTTCGGTGAGGACGCCGTGGCAGTCCTTGGGGTGCAGGAAGGTGATCCGGGACCCCATCGACCCGGTCCTGGGCTCGTCGTACAGCACCCGGACGCCCTTGGAACGGATGTCCGCGGCGTCCTCGTCGACGTCTGCGGTACCGAAGGCGATGTGATGGACGCCCTCGCCGTTTTTGGCCAGCCATTTACCGACGGCCGAGTCCTCGCGAGTGGGTTCGAGCAGCTGGAGGTAGGAGGCACCGCCGTCCGAGGTCTCATTGATCTTGAGCATGGCCTCCCGCACGCCCTGCTCCTCGTTCACCTCGGAGTGGAAGACTTCGAAGCCATAGGTCGAGCGGTAGAACTCGACGGTCTTGTCGAGGTCGAAACAGGCGATCCCGATGTGGTCGATTCGCGTCAGCATGGACAACAGTGGAGCGCTCCACCGATGGTTACGCAACGTGCGCGCGATCACACCCGCTGCCGGATGACGGGCGAGGTACCGCTCAGTACATTCAAGTAAACCCTCGTTCACATCTAATCCAAGGGGCCGTGCCTCATGTCTGGAACGACCGGTACCACCTCAGTGATTGTCGCGGGCGCCCGTACGCCCATGGGGCGTCTTCTCGGCTCCCTGAAGAGCTTCTCCGCAGCCGACCTCGGCGGCTTCGCCATCAAGGCCGCGCTGGACCGGGCCGGCATCGGCGGCGACCAGGTCGAATACGTGATCATGGGCCAGGTGCTCCAGGCCGGGGCGGGGCAGATCCCGGCACGCCAGGCCGCGGTCAAGGCCGGCATCCCGATGAACGTTCCCGCGCTCACCGTCAACAAGGTGTGTCTGTCCGGACTCGACGCGATCGCGCTGGCCGACCAGCTGATCCGCGCCGGCGAGTTCGACATCGTGGTCGCCGGTGGCCAGGAGTCCATGACCAACGCCCCGCACCTGCTCCCGAAGTCCCGCGAGGGCTACAAGTACGGCGCGATCGAGATGCTCGACTCGATGGCGTACGACGGTCTGACCGACGCGTACGAGAACATCCCGATGGGTGAATCCACCGAGAAGCACAACACCCGCCTCGGTCTGAACCGTCTGGACCAGGACGAGATCGGCGCCCTGTCCCACCAGCGTGCCGCCGCCGCCCAGAAGAACGGTCTCTTCGAGGCCGAGATCACCCCGGTCGAGATCCCGCAGCGCAAGGGCGACCCGGTCCTCTTCTCCAAGGACGAGGGCATCCGCGCCGAGACGACCGTCGAGTCCCTCGGCAAGCTGCGCCCCGCCTTCACCAGGGACGGCACGATCACCGCCGGCACCTCCTCGCAGATCTCCGACGGCGCCGCTGCCGTCGTCGTGATGAGTAAGACCAAGGCCGAGGAGCTTGGCCTGGACTGGATCGCCGAGATCGGTGCGCACGGCAATGTGGCGGGCCCGGACAACTCGCTGCAGTCGCAGCCGTCCAACGCGATCAAGCACGCGCTGAAGAAGGACGGCCTCACCGTCGACGACCTCGACCTCGTCGAGATCAACGAGGCGTTCGCGGCCGTCGCCGTCCAGTCGATGAAGGACCTCGGCATCTCCCCGGAAAGGGTGAACGTCAACGGTGGCGCGATCGCGCTGGGCCACCCGATCGGGATGTCCGGCGCCCGTGTGGTGCTGCACCTGGCGCTGGAGCTGAAGCGGCGTGGCGGTGGCACGGGCGCGGCGGCGCTGTGCGGCGGTGGCGGTCAGGGCGATGCACTGATCATTCGCGTTCCGGGCAAGAAGTAGTCGTACGTACGCAGCTGCAGAGCGAACCGAACGGAGCGGTAATGGTGGACGTCCCCACCCTGGTCGAGCAGGCCCGTGAGGGCCGGCCGCGGGCCGTGGCCCGGCTCATCTCGCTGGTGGAGGGGGCGTCGCCGCAGCTGCGCGAGGTCATGGCGGCCCTCGCGCCGCTGGCCGGGAACGCGTACGTGGTCGGCCTGACCGGTTCGCCCGGTGTCGGCAAGTCGACCTCCACGTCGGCGCTCGTCTCGGCGTACCGCCGCGCCGGCAAGCGCGTCGGTGTGCTCGCCGTCGACCCCTCGTCACCGTTCTCCGGGGGCGCGCTCCTCGGCGACCGGGTCCGGATGTCGGAGCACGCCTCCGACCCGGGCGTCTACATCCGCTCCATGGCCACCCGCGGACATCTGGGCGGCCTCGCCTGGTCGGCGCCGCAGGCGATCCGGGTGCTGGACGCGGCGGGCTGTGACGTGATCCTGGTGGAGACGGTCGGCGTCGGCCAGTCGGAGGTGGAGATCGCCTCCCAGGCCGACACCTCCGTGGTCCTGCTCGCCCCCGGCATGGGCGACGGCATTCAGGCGGCGAAGGCCGGAATCCTGGAGATCGGCGATGTGTACGTCGTCAACAAGGCCGACCGGGACGGTGCGGACGCCACCGCGCGCGAGCTCAACCACATGCTGGGCCTCGGGGAGTCCCGGGGGCCCGGCGACTGGCGGCCGCCGATCGTGAAGACGGTAGCCGCCCGGGGCGAGGGCATCGACGAGGTCGTCGAGGCGCTGGAGAAGCACCGGGCGTGGATGGAGGAGCACGGCGTCCTCGCGGAGCGGCGGGCTGCGCGCGCGGCCCGCGAGGTCGAGACGATCGCGGTCACCAGACTCCGCGAACGCATCGGCGACCTCCACGGCGACCGCCGGCTGGACTCCCTGGCCGAACGCATCGTGGCGGGCCGTCTGGACCCGTACGCCGCGGCGGACGAATTGGTGGCGGGAATCACCGGGGCCTGACGCCGGGGGCGACGGGCGGCGTGCGGGCCGCCTTCCGCCCGGGGCGGTGTGCGCTGAGAAAGCGTCAGTGACAGGGCCCTGGTGCGCCATTCGCGCTGTCGGTCTACGCGCCCTGATCAGTCGTCGTCGCGGCCGTCGAGGTGCCCATCATGGTCGTGCCGGTCGTCGTCGTGCCGGTCGTCCCCGTGGTGACCGTCGTCCGAGCGGTCGGGGGTGACCTCGGCGGTCCTGGCGTCCACGTTCAGCTCGTGGTGCCTGCCGTCCTTGCCCTTGATGTCGACATCCCAGTGCAGCGCGCCGCCGCTCCGGTCGGCGTCGTCGAGCTCGATCGAGGTGACCGTGCCCGGCGTCGAGCGCAGGGCGGCGTCCATCGCCGCGGAGAGCGTGACGGGGACCGACCGAGGCGTGGGCAGGTTGCGGTCGTCGTTGTTGTCGTCGGAGGTGTGCTTACCGAGCACCTTCGCGCTGTCGTGGCTGTCCCGGCCGCTGTCGTCGGCGAAGGCGACGGCCGTGGCGGTCCCGCCGCCGACGAGTACGGCCGCGGTGACGGCGGCGATGGCGATCCTGCGCTTCATGAGGGTTCCTCCCCGATCGGGTTGCCCGTGTGCAACGTGAACCACCGTGGCGCACCGATGCTGAACGCAGCCTGAAGCCACCTGAAGCCGTCTTCAGGTTCCGTTTGCCACTCTGTGCGTATGCGTCTGTTGATCGTGGAGGACGAGAAGCGGCTGGCGACGTCCCTGGCCAGGGGGCTCACCGCCGAGGGCTTCGCCGTGGACGTCGTGCACGACGGCCTCGAAGGGCTGCACCGGGCGGGCGAGGGGGCGTACGACCTCTATCTGACCAAGCCGTTCTCGTACGTGGTGCTGGTCGCCCGGATCCGGGCACTGCTGCGGCGCCGGCGCGGCGGTTCCGCCTCACCCGTGCTCACCGTCGGCGCACTGCGGCTGGACACCGCGGCCCGCCGCGTCCACCTGGGTGAGGACGAAGTCACGCTCACCGCCAAGGAGTTCGCCGTGCTGGAGCAGCTGGCGCTGCGGGCGGGACAGGTGGTCAGCAAGGCGGACATCCTGGAACACGTCTGGGACTTCGCGTACGACGGGGACCCGAACATCGTCGAGGTGTACGTGAGCGCGCTGAGGCGCAAGCTCTCCGCCGCAGCCATCCGTACGGTGCGCGGTGCCGGCTACCGGCTGGAGGCGCTGTGAGATCGGTACGGGCCAGGGCCGCGCTCGGCGCCACGGTGGTGGTCGCGGTCGCCCTGATCGGCGCCGGGCTCGCCGTACTCCTCGTCCTGCGCGCCAACCTCACCGACCAGGCGGGCCTCCAGGCGGAGGTGGCGGCCCGTGAGGTCGCCGGACAGCTGGCCCTCGATGTTCCGGTCGGTCAGCTGGACCTGCCGGACGAGGAGGAGCACCCGGTCCAGGTGACCGACGAGGACGGGCGGCTGGTGGCCGTGTCCAAGGACCTGGAGGCGATCACCGGCACGGGTACGGGCCGGGTCACCCCCCATGTGCCCGTCGCGCCGACGAGCGCCGGCACCGACGACGACGGCAGCGGCGACCGCCACGGCGGCGAAGACCGCGGCGACGATGACGGCGCGAACGGGAACATCCCTGCCCGCGGCGAAGTCTCCTCCGACGACCCGGACTTCACCAGCGGCACAGCCACCGTCGACGGCGACACGGCCGACTACCGCTTCGCCTCCGTCTCCGCCACCACCGGCGCCGGTGTGACCCTGACCGTCCACGCGGGAGCCCCGCTCGCCACCGAGCAGAAGGCGGTGGGCAGCGTGCGCGGTGCGATGCTGATCGGGCTGCCCGTCATGCTGCTGATCGTCGCCGCGGTGACCTGGCTGGTGACGAGGCGCGCGCTGCGGCCCGTCGAGGGCATCCGGGCGGAGATGGCCGCGATCACGGCGTCCGAGGATCTGTCCCGGCGGGTGCCGGAACCCGGTTCGCGCGACGAGATCGCCCGGCTGGCCCGTACCACCAACGAGACCCTGGCCGCGCTGGAGGCCTCGGTCGACCGTCAGCGGCGCTTCGTCGCGGACGCCTCGCACGAGCTGCGCAGCCCGATCGCGTCGCTGCGCACGCAGTTGGAGGTGGGCGCGGCCCACCCGGAGCTGCTGGACGTGCCGGGCGCGGTCGCGGACACCGTGCGGCTCCAGGTACTGGCCGCCGATCTGCTGCTGCTGGCCCGGCTGGACGCGGGAGAGCGGCCGGGGAACACCCGGCTGGACGTCGGCGCGCTCGTCCACGAGGAGGTCGCGCAGCGGACCGGCGACCGGATCCCGGTTTCGGTGTCGGTGCCGGCGTCGGAGCCCATCGAACTCACCGGATCACGCGGTCAGTTGGCGCGAATCATCGGTAATCTGCTGGACAACGCGGAGCGTCACGCGGAGAGTTCGGTCGCCGTCTCGGTGCGTACGGAACGCGGCAGCGTGGTCGTCGCGGTCGACGACGACGGGGCGGGCATTCCGGAGCCCGAACGTGAGCGGATCTTCGAACGCTTCGTGCGCCTGGATGGCGCCCGCAGCCGCGACGAGGGTGGCGCGGGCCTGGGCCTCGCCATCGCGAGGGACGTGGCCCGCAGACATCGGGGCACCCTGGCGGTCACCCGATCCCCGGAGGGCGGCGCCCATTTCGAACTACGCCTGTCGACACGACCGAATCCAGGCAGCTGAGGGCATCGTCAGCCCCGCTGATGAGTACGCCCCCCACCAGGCCCGTCCAGGCCCGCCCGGCCACATTCAAGCCCGTCCGGCGGTCGAGGGCAGATCAAGCCCGTCCGGCGATTGAGGACAAAGCCGCCGCGCCCGTGCAACGGGCGCACCCCCACTCGCGCGCCCCGCCGCGCTACGGCTTGCCCCGCCGCCCCCGCAGATGATCCGCAACCGGCGTCAGCGCCGCATGCAGCTCCGCCAGTGCCTCCGGCGTCAGCAGGTCCATGAAGTGTTTGCGCACCGAAGCGACATGGTGCGGCGCAACCTTCCGCATCGTCTCCGCACCGGACTCCGTGAGCACCGCGAACAGCCCGCGCCGGTCGGACTCGCAGTTCTCCCGGTGGACCAGCCCCGCCGACTCCATCCGCGTGATCTGGTGCGAGAGTCGGCTCTTCGACTGCAGGGTGGCGGCGGCCAGGTCGCTCATCCGCATGCGCTGGTCGTCCGACTCCGAGAGGTTGACCAGGATTTCGTAGTCGTTCATGGTCAGGTCGAACGGCTGGAGATCCTTCTCCAGCTGGTGCATCAGCAGCCTGCTGACGTCCAGGTGGGTGCGCCAGGCGCACTGTTCCGCGTCGCTCAGCCAGCGGGTGGCCGTCTCGGTCTCCATATATGGATTCTACCTAAGAAGTTGAAATCTGGACGAAGTGGGTTGTGTGACGCCCGGCACCCGCCCGGAGGCCGGCTCGGGAGTCCGGCTCGGGCTGGGCGCAGACGTTCGACGTCACACTCTGCAGACTACCGGTCACAAACCGAAGCGGCGCTGGAGGTCCCCCAGCTGCCCGGGCAGACGGGGGGTGGAACCAGGTTGACCTGCACCGGGTGAGTGCTGCCCGCCGCCCGGCACCCCGGCCTGCTGCGGAGTCAGCCCCGTCGCCTGTTCGGGCATCAGGACCTCCGTCGACTGGAGCAGCACCGTACCGGCGCCGACGAACTCGAACTGGTGCTCCTCGCCCGACGTCCCACCGATCCCGGTCAGCGACCTGAGCCCGCCCATCACGCCCGTCATGTAGCCGTGGTCGTAGTGGTGGCACGGCGAGGGGCAGTCCGCCCAGCCCACCAGCGCCTGCGGATCGACCCGCAGCGGCGGCTCCATGAAGACCACCGGACCGTTGGACGCGGCCACGAACTTCCCCGTACCGATCAGCGTGAGAAAGCCCGGCACGATCGACTGCTTGAGTGCCAGCGTCGGCTGGTACGCGAGGAGGTTGCCGGAACGGATCGTCAGGTTTCCGTCCTCCAGGTCGTACGAGTTCACGTCGAACGCCCGGTCGGCGAGCAGCATCTTGCCGCTGCCCTCGGCCACCACCCAGTCACTCGCGTGCAGCGGCGAGTGGAAGCTCGTACGGATCAGCCGGTCGAAGCGGCCGTGGCCGATACCGTTGAACTCGATGCGCCCGTAGTAGGCGATCATCTTGCCCTTCTGCAGGAACCACTGGCTCCCCTTGAGCTCCACGCAGAAGGTGTACGCGTTGACGTTGTCGTCCGACGGCAGCGTCATCGGATCGAAGATCACGGGCGTGCTCACAGCTTCTCCTCCGACGCCTGGACGTACACCGCGCCACTGCCGCTGAGCTCCAGCTGGAACGCCTCGCCGGAGCCGCGCCCCACCATGTCGCGCCAGCCGAGCGCGGTGGAGAGCTTGTTGCGCACGTCGCCGTGGTGCGCGACATACGCCTGCGGGTCCACATGCACCTCGCGGCCCGGGGTGATCGGCAGCTCGATCACCCCGCCGTGCGCCATCACCGCGACCGCGCCATGGCCCTTCAGTGTCGTGGTGAACAGGCCCTGCCCGGTCACCTGGCCGCGCACCATGCCCATGACCCCGCCCTGCGCGCCCATGAACATCGTGCCCTGCTGCAACGTCCCGTCGAAGGCGAGCAGCCGGTCGGCCTCCACGTAGAGGGTGTCGCCGGCCAGGTTGATCACCTGGATGTGGTGGCCGCCGTGGCCGAACATCACCGTGCCGCTGCCCTCGACCGTCATCAGCGGGGTCGCCTCGTTCGCCACCCGCCGGCCGATCATCGACATCAGGCCGCCCTGGCCGCCCTGGATGTTCGGGGTGAACGACACCTCGCCGCGGTACGCGAGCATCGCGCCGCGCTGGCTGAACATCTTCTGGCCGGGGATCACTGTCGCCTCGACCATCTTCGAGTTGATCTCACGGAACGGCATCAGACATCGCCCCCGATGGTGTTCCGTTCGCTCGGCTGCACGTAGACGAGGCCCTCGCCCTCGAACCGGATCTGGAACGACTCGCCCGAGCCCTCGCCCATCAGCGTCCGGAAGTTCACCCCGGACTGGAAGTGCTGCTGGAGGTTGCCCTGGTGGGCGATGTACGCGCCGGGGTCGACGGACAGCGGGTACTGGGCCGTCACCCGCAGCACCACGGCCGAGCCGTCCGACATGATCGCCGCCTGGCCGGTGCCCTCGACGGTGGTGGTGAACAAACCGTTGCCGGTCGCCCCGCCGCGCAGCCCGGTGAAGGTGGTGCCGGTGCGCAGCCCGGCGTCGGTGCAGAGCAGATTGCTCGCCTCCACGTAGAGCTTCTCGCCGCGCAGCGACACGAGGTTGATCTCGCTCGCGCGGTCAGCGAAGTAGCAGGTGCCCTGTCCTGTCACTTCCATCACGGTCATCTGCTCGCCGGTCAGCCGGCGGGTCACCATGCCGCGGATCCCCTCACCGCCGCCGGACATCTTCTTGAACGCCATCCGGCCGTCGTACGCGACCATCGAGCCGTTCTTCGCCTTGACGGCGTCGCCGGTGAGATCGACGGCGAGCGTCTTGCTGCCTTGGAGTCGGAACATTGCCACGGGTCGACGGTAGCGGCCCGGGCCAGGGTCCGGACAGGGCCCGTAGGCCTATCCGGACCCTGAGACGGCCCTGATATGCGCCGATACGTGCCCCGTGGCGGGCACCGGCCCCCGCCCGCGGGGCATGCGGGGCGCGATGTCAGAATAGGCGAGGCTTGTGCTTGAATTCACAAGCCGTCACGACCCTCCCACCGAAGGTGCCCTCGTGGACATCAAGACCGCCACTGCCCTGCACCGGCTGCGCCTCATCTCGATTCCCGAGGCGCTTTCCTTCCCGGCGCTGATCATCTTTGGCTCGATCCTCAGCCGTGTCTCCGACATCGACTTCCTGATGATGCCGCTCGGCATGCTGCACGGCGTCTTCTTCGTGATCTACGCCGTCCTGCTGCTGGACGTCTGGTCCAAGACCAAGTGGCCGTTCAAGCGCGTCGCGTTCTTCTTCCTGCTGGCGCTGCTCCCGTTCGGCGGGCTGTACGGCGACAAGGTGCTGAAGCGCTACGAGACCGACGGCGTCATCGCCGCCCGGGCCCGCCGGGAAGGCGTGGTCAAGGCATGATCGTCGCCTTCTCCGTCAGCCCGCTGGGGGTCGGCGAGGACGTCGGCGAGTACGTCGCCGACGCCGTCCGGGTCGTCCGCGAGTCCGGACTGCCCAACCGTACCGACGCCATGTTCACCTCCATAGAGGGTGAGTGGGACGAGGTCATGGACGTCGTCAAGCGGGCCGTCGCGGCCGTCGAGGCCCGAGCCGGACGCGTCTCCCTCGTACTGAAGGCCGATATCCGGGCCGGTGTCACCGACGGCCTGACCTCCAAGGTCGAGACGGTCGAGCGGTATCTCGCAGACTGACGTCCCCTTTTTTTGCACCACCCGATGAGCCCCCGCGCCGCACGGCGCGGGGGCTCATCGTCATCCGGGGTGTGCCGTGAGCGCGATCCCGAGCGCCGTCCGCTCGTACAGCACCTGATGCCCGTACCGCCGCGACGTCAGCAGCCCCGCCGCCCGCAGCACCGACAGATGCTCCGACACGGAGGACGGCGCGAGGCCCATCCGGTGCGCGAGGGCGCTCGTCGAGGCCGGTTCGTCGAGCCCGCACAGGACGTCGGCCCGCGCCCGCCCGAGCAGCCGCGCGAGCGTCTGCGGAGTGCGGTCCGCGGGTTCCGTCCACAGACTGCCGATCCCGCGCGCCGGGTAGATCACCGCGGGCTGCCAGGGCGGCTCGTACCCGCTGACCACATTCGGCCAGGCGAAGACGCTCGGCATCAGGACCAGACCCTGCCCGCCGAGCACCCGGGAGTGCCGGCCCTTCATTCCGGTCAGCGAGAGCGTCGAGTCCGTCCAGCTCAGCTGAGGGCTCAGCTCGCCGAGCAGCCGGGCGAAGCCGACCTCGGCGAGCCGGCGCGAGTGGTACGCGATATCGGCCTCCAGCAGCGCGCGCAGCCGCGGCCAGTCCGGCTCGACCAGCACCTGCCAGGCCTGCTCCATCAATGCGGTCAGCTCACGCAGCGTCCGCCGGGGATCGGCGAGCATCGCCTGTCCGGCGGGGGAGTCCAGCGCCCCCGGCTGGTCGGCGAGCGTCAGCGCCAGATCCTCATGGATGAGCAACGGATCGATGGCGCGTACACCGGCGATCTCCTCCTCGAACGAGGCATAGGGCCCGATCGGGGGTGGGCAGAGGAAGTCCGGGTTGTGCCCGCTCTCCGGCATCAGCAGCCACAGCGGTCCGAGGTCGAGACCTGCGGCGGCGCTCCGGACGCGCCTCAGCCAGGGCTGGTGGTAGACGTGCTGCCCGGGGCGCAGAAGGGTGCGCACCGCGGCCTGCGTCTCCCAGAGCGGGGAGAGGGCGAACCGGCAGCGGAGCAGATCGCTCCCTTCGAAATGCAAATGGAACGGCATCGGCGGCCCCCGCGAAGATTCGGCGTCAGCCGAAAGTCTACGGAGCGGGGGCCCCGGTCCTCCAAGCTGCGGCCATGCCGAGCCACAGCCCCACCCCGGCGGGCGGCCCCCGCGACGCGGCGGACACCACGGCCGGTCCGGCGGGCCCTTCGCCCCACGACCCGTCAGCCGGGCCCCGCGCCGCGCACGCCCGTCCGGCCGGGCCGGTGCCGACCTCGGCTCCGCCCCCGGAGCGCGCCGACCCCATTGACCCGAACCCGTCGCCCGCGCTCCGGGTCGCGGCTCCCGCTGCGGACACACCGTCGGACGGCCCCGCCCCCGGCGGGCCCCGCGGCTACCGCGCCGTCTTCGCCGTGCGGGAGTTCCGGGCCGTCTTCGCCGCGCATCTGCTCTCCCTTCTCGGCGTCGTCGTCAGCGAGCTCGCACTTACCGTCCTCGTCTACGACCTCACGGGCTCACCGCTGCTCAGCGCCCTCACCTTCGCGCTCGGCTTCCTCCCGTACCTCGTCGGCGGCACCCTCTTCGCCGGCGTCGCCGACCGCTACCCGGCCCGCCGGGTCCTCGTCACCTGCGATCTGATCTGCGCGGGCTGCGTCGCCGTCATGGTGCTGCCCGGCACCCCTGTCGGCGGCCTCCTCGCGCTGCGCTGTCTCGTAGCCTCCGTATCGCCCGTCTTCACCGGGACGCGGATGGCCGCGCTCACCGACATCCTCGGCGAGGGCGACCTCTACGTACTGGGCCGCTCGCTGCTGCGGATCGTCTCGCAGAGCGCGCTGCTGACCGGTTTCGGTGTCGGCGGCGTGCTGCTCGCCGCGTTGTCCGCGCGCGGGGCGATCACCATCACCGTCGGTACGTTCCTCTGCTCGGCGGTCCTGCTCCGCTTCGGCACGCGTGACCGGCCCGCCAGGACCGGCGGCGACCGCGGCGCCACCCTGCTCAAGGAGTCGCTCGCCGGCGCCCGCATCGTTCTGGCCGACCGGAGGATCCGTGCGCTGATGCTGCTCTTCTGGGTGCCCGCGCTGTTCGTCGTCGCACCGGAGGCGCTCGCCGCCCCGTACGCGGACGAGATCGGCCTCGGCCCGGCCGCCCTCGGCCTGCTGATGTGCGCGATGCCGGTCGGCCACATCGCCGCCGAGCTGTACGCGGGAGCCGTGCTGACCCCCCGCATGCGCTCCCGGATCGTGCTGCCGGTCGCCGCCGCCGGGCTGCTGCCGCTCGCCCTGTACGGGTTCCGCCCCGGTCTGCCGCTGACGCTTGCGGCACTCGCGCTGGCCGGGGTGGGGGCGGCGTACATCATCGGCCTCGACCAGTGGTTCGTCGACGCCCTCCCGGAAGAACTCCGCGGCCGGGCCATGACCCTGCTCACCGCCGGGCTCATGACGGTCCAGGGCATCGGCATGGCGCTGGCCGGGCTGGCCGCCGAATTCGTCCCCGTGCATCTGGTGGTCGCGGGGGCCGGGGCGATCGGTACGGTGTGCACGCTCCTGCTGGTCCGCGAGGTCGGGGCGACAGCGCCCGCAGGCGGTCCTCTGACCGAAGTGCGAGACGGGGCTGACCAGCATGTGACCAGTGGGTAAGGTCGGTGCCGTGCCGAAGCCGCTCAGTCTCCCGTTCGATCCCATCGCCCGCGCCGACGAACTCTGGCAGCAGCGCTGGGGCCCGGTCCCCGCGATGGGGGCGATCACCTCGATCATGCGTGCGCAGCAGATCCTGCTTGCCGAGGTCGACGCGGTCGTCAAACCGTACGGGCTGACCTTCGCGCGGTACGAGGCGCTGGTGCTGCTCACCTTCTCCAAGGCGGGCGAGCTGCCGATGTCCAAGATCGGCGAGCGGCTGATGGTCCACCCCACCTCCGTCACGAACACCGTGGACCGGCTGGTCAGGTCCGGCCTGGTCGACAAGCGGCCCAACCCGAACGACGGCCGCGGCACGCTCGCGTCCATCACCGAGAAGGGCCGCGTGGTGGTCGAGGCGGCCACCCGGGACCTCGTGGACATGGAATTCGGACTCGGGGTGTACGACGCCGAGGAGTGCGCGGAGATCTTCGCCATGCTGCGTCCGCTGCGGGTCGCGGCCCACGACTTCGAAGAGAGCTAGACCGGCGCGTCCGACCCCCGGCCCGCTTCAAGATCGCCCCGGTTGCCCGGTTACGCTCGTTGCCATGAAACGCAGTGTGCTGACCCGGTACCGGGTGATGGCCTACGTCACCGCCGTCATGTTGCTGGTGCTCTGCACCTGCATGGTCTTCAAGTACGGCTTCGACACCGGTGAGGGCCTGACGCTCGTCGTCTCCCAGATCCACGGTGCGCTGTACATCATCTACCTCATCTTCGCCTTCGATCTGGGTTCCAAGGCGAAGTGGCCGATGGGCAAGCTCCTCTGGGTGCTGATCTCCGGCACGATCCCGACCGCCGCGTTCTTCGTCGAGCGCAAGGTCGTCCAGGAGGTCGAGCCGCTGATCGCGGACGGCTCCCCGGTGACCGCCAAGGTCTGACCCGGCCCCACCCGAACCGCCCTGCGCAAAGCGCGGGGCGGTTTGTCATCGACATTTACTAGGACGTCCTAGTAAATTGGATTCCATGGACGCTGACGCGATCGAGGAAGGCCGCCGACGCTGGCAGGCCCGTTACGACAAGGCCCGCAAGCGTGACGCGGACTTCACCACGCTCTCCGGGGACCCGGTCGAGCCCGCTTACGGGCCCCGCCCCGGGGACACCTACGAGGGGTTCGAGCGGATCGGCTGGCCGGGCGAGTACCCGTTCACCCGGGGCCTCTATCCGACCGGCTACCGCGGCCGCACCTGGACCATCCGCCAGTTCGCCGGCTTCGGCAACGCCGAGCAGACCAACGAGCGGTACAAGATGATCCTTGCCGCGGGCGGCGGCGGGCTCAGCGTCGCCTTCGACATGCCGACGCTGATGGGCCGCGACTCCGACGAGCCGCGCTCGCTCGGCGAGGTCGGGCACTGCGGTGTCGCCATCGACTCCGCCGCCGACATGGAGGTCCTCTTCAAGGACATCCCGCTCGGCGACGTCACGACGTCCATGACGATCAGCGGCCCCGCCGTCCCTGTCTTCTGCATGTACCTGGTCGCCGCCGAGCGCCAGGGCGTCGACCCGGGTGTGCTCAACGGCACGCTCCAGACCGACATCTTCAAGGAGTACATCGCGCAGAAGGAGTGGCTCTTCCAGCCCGAGCCCCATCTGCGTCTGATCGGCGACCTGATGGAGCACTGCGCCGCCGCCATCCCCGCGTACAAGCCGCTCTCGGTCTCCGGCTACCACATCCGCGAGGCCGGGGCGACGGCCGCGCAGGAGCTCGCGTACACGCTCGCCGACGGCTTCGGTTACGTGGAGCTCGGCCTCTCCCGCGGGCTCGACGTCGACACCTTCGCCCCCGGGCTCTCCTTCTTCTTCGACGCGCACCTCGACTTCTTCGAGGAGATCGCCAAGTTCCGCGCCGCCCGCCGGATCTGGGCCCGCTGGATGAAGGAGGTGTACGGGGCGAAGACCGACAAGGCGCAGTGGCTCCGCTTCCACACCCAGACCGCCGGGGTCTCCCTCACCGCCCAGCAGCCGTACAACAACGTCGTACGAACGGCGGTCGAGGCCCTGTCCGCCGTCCTCGGCGGCACCAACTCGCTGCACACCAACGCCCTCGACGAGACCCTCGCGCTCCCCTCCGAGCAGGCCGCCGAGATCGCGCTGCGCACCCAGCAGGTGCTGATGGAGGAGACCGGCGTCGCCAATGTGGCGGACCCGCTCGGTGGTTCCTGGTACGTCGAGCAGCTCACCGACCGGATCGAGGCCGACGCCGAGAAGATCTTCGACCAGATCAGGGAGCGCGGCACCAGGGCGCATCCGGACGGGCAGCACCCCATCGGGCCGATGACCTCCGGCATCCTGCGCGGGATCGAGGACGGCTGGTTCACCGGCGAGATCGCCGAGTCCGCCTTCCAGTACCAGCAGTCGCTGGAGAAGGGCGACAAGCGGGTCGTGGGCGTCAATGTCCACCACGGCTCGGTCACCGGCGACCTGGAGATCCTGCGGGTCAGCCACGAGGTCGAGCGCGAGCAGGTCCGCGAGCTCGTCGGCCGCAAGGCCGCCCGTGACGACGCCCGCGTCCGCGCCTCGCTGGACGCGATGCTGGCCGCCGCCCGCGACGGCTCGAACATGATCGGACCGATGCTCGACGCGGTACGGGCCGAGGCGACGCTCGGTGAGATCTGCGGGGTCCTGCGGGACGAGTGGGGCACCTACACCGAGCCGCCCGGCTTCTGAGGGCCGCACGGCCGACGGCCCCGCGTTACGTGGCGGCCGCCGCGCCCAGCCCCGCGAGCAGCAGAACGGTGAAGCGCCGGGCCCAGTCCTCGTCGACGGGCTCGGCGCTCACCAGCGTCCGGTGCACGACCGCACCGGCGATCACATCGAAGATCAGGTCGGCCGTCCTGGCCGCCGTTGCCTCGTCCGCCTCGACGGGCAACTCACCGCGCTGCTGCGCCCGTTGCCGTCCCAGCAGCACAAGACGCTTCTGCCGGTCCACGATCGAGTCGCGGATCCGGGCCCGCAGCGCCTCGTCGCGGGTCGACTCGGCGACCACGGCCATCAGCGCGGTCCTGGTCTCCGGGCGCTCCAGCAGTGCGGCGAACTGCAGCACCACGCCCTGCACATCGGCCGACAGGCTGCCCAGATCCGGCAGTTCCAGCTCGTCGAAGAGGACCGCGACGGCGTCGACGACCAGTTCGTTCTTCCCGGCCCAGCGGCGGTAGAGGGTCGTCTTGGCCACCCCGGCCCGCGTGGCCACATCACCCATCGTCAGCTTCGACCAGCCGAGGTCGACCAGCGAGGCCCGGCAGGCCTCCAGGATCGCTTCATCGGCCGCGGCGCTGCGCGGTCGACCCGTTCGGGCGGATTTGGGGTGGCCGTGGCTCAGCATCCCGTGACCATACCCGCCAGTAAGGAGAACCGGCCGGTCCCGTTCGTCGTGAGACAGATCACCGAACACTCTTGTGCATGAGGGGTGCGGGACAGTTACGCTACGGGTCGTAGCGTAAGGACGGCGGCCGCGCCGTTGCCTGCGCCACGAGCGAACGACAGCCACATGCGCCGGGTGGGGACCCGGCAAGGAAAAGGGGCCCTTCAGGGGCCCTCGGGCCGTGGATGTCCGTGCGCCCCGCACGCCGGCGGGGGCCACGGACGGATGCGGTTCCCGGATCGCTTTCCACAACGGCGTGCCGAGGGGGGAGGATGTACGTATGCAGCCTAGGAACATGTCCATGAGCGGCGTCGTCGACCTCGCCGCGGTGAAGGCGGCCGGCGAGGCCAAGGTGAAGGCGGAGCAGGCCCGTGCCGAGACCGCCCGGCAGGGTGGCGGCGGTGCCGTGCCCCCGTCCGCCCTGGTGATCGATGTCGATGAGGCAGGCTTCGAGCGCGACGTTCTCCAGCGCTCCGCCGAGGTCCCCGTCGTCATCGACTTCTGGGCCGAGTGGTGCGAGCCGTGCAAGCAGCTGGGGCCGCTCCTGGAGCGCCTTGCCCAGGAGTACAACGGCCGCTTCGTGCTGGCCAAGGTCGATGTCGACGCCAACCAGATGCTGATGCAGCAGTTCGGTATCCAGGGCATCCCGGCGGTCTTCGCCGTCGTCGCCGGGCAGGCCCTCCCGCTCTTCCAGGGTGCGGCCCCGGAAGCCCAGATCCGGGAGACCCTGGACCAGCTGATCCAGGTCGGCGAGGAGCGGTTCGGTCTCACCGGGATCGCGGTCGAGGAGGCCGCGGCCGGTCCGGAGGGAGCCGATCAGGGCCCGGCGGAGGTGCCCGCCGGTCCGTACGACGCGCTGCTCGAAGCGGCCGTCCGGGCGCTGGACGCCAACGACTTCTCCGGCGCCGTCCAGGCGTACAAGAACGTGCTCTCCGACGACCCGGCCAACACCGAGGCCAAGCTGGGTCTCGCCCAGGCCGAACTGCTCTCCCGGGTGCAGGACATGGACCCGCAGCGGGTCCGCAACGACGCCGCCGAGAAGCCCGGCGATGTGGCGGCGCAGATCGCCGCCGCCGATCTGGATCTGGTCGGCGGCCATGTCGAGGACGCCTTCGGGCGGCTCGTCGAGACCGTGCGCCGTAATTTCGGTGACGAGCGGGACGCGGCGCGGCTGCGCCTCCTTGAGCTGTTCGAGGTGATCGGCCCGGAGGACCCGAGGGTCGTCGCCGCACGCACGGCACTGGCCCGGGTCCTGTTCTGACGGGTCTTGTTCCGATGTGACAACGCGGCCGTGGTGCCCCGCGGCACCACGGCCGTTTTCGCGCCCTGGCGATAAGAGTCGGCCTTGCTTTACCAAATCTTGATAAAAGCTCGAACTGTTACTCGCAGTAAATCGCACGTAGCGATCTGTCCGCTTACGGACCCCATTTGACCCTTTTCTTCCTGGGCCTTGCACCACCCTGTGTGGCCGGTTGACGCCACCCGGTTGTGCATCGGTTATCGGGCCGTTACTAGCGAGTAACGATGCCCCTTGTGTCGCGGGCGCGAATGCACCACGATCAGCCACGCTCGGTCCAATGACGCCAGCCCGACCGCCAGTCGGCGCGGCGGCCGAATTGGGTCCCCACCGAGTGGGTCGGCGGCAGTGGCGCCGACCGCGGACAGGGGGGTTCCTGCTGACCGGCAGGGCCTGTCCGAACAGGTTGCGCGAACGCGTGGCCAGTGGTTGTCGCTCGGGGGTGATCGCCAGTGATTCGGACGCGGCTGACGCCTCCGGTTCCGGCGCTCTCCTTTCCGAGGACGTAGCACTTCTCCCATCCCAGGACGGGCCCAGGCCCGGACCGGAGATGTACGTCCGAGAAGGAGGAAAGTCATGGAGTCCCAAGTTCGTGGCGGGACCAGATGGAAGCGGTTCGCTCTCGTCATGGTGCCGAGCGTGGCCCTGACGGCTGCTGTCGGTGTATCCCTTGCACAGGGTGCGCTGGCCGCGTCGTTCAGCGTCTCCGGCCAGTCGTTCAAGGTGACGGCAGAGCACCTGGACGGCAAGGGCTTCTCGCAGTACGGCGGCATAGACGCCGGCTACGCGGAGCTCAAGGGTGACAAGAAGACCCTGCACCCCGTCGCGATTTCGTCGTTCAAGTCGGCCGACATCACTGGCATGTGCCAGTCCGTCGTCACACCCGACATCCCGGTCCTCGGGTCCGTCAGCCTCCAGCTGAAGGCCGGCGGCGGCGGTACCCCGGTTCACGCCGAGAACCTGTACCTCGACGTTGCGGATCTGGACGCCGACGCCACGTTCACCAACATCGACATCGGTGTTGCGGCGAAGGACGCCTCCAAGGGTCCGAAGATCAAGGACGGCGAGAACGTCTTCGAGAACGGCTTCGCCCAGCAGGCGGACCGCGCGGTTCTCGACAACGTGAAGCAGAAGGCGTGGGCGACCACCGCCGGCACCTTCAAGCTCAGCGGCCTGAGCATGCGCCTCTACAACGGCGTCAAGGAGTGCTACTAAGCACTCCGCCCGGGTGGGCGGGGAAGCGTGAAGCTGCCCCGCCCACCCGTCTCCCACTCTTTTTTCACAGCAATACCGGTTCCAGGGAGCTGTTTTCCATGAGCGCCGAGACCACAGGTTCCCGCGACTTCGCCTACTGGCGGCTGCGGTTCCGTGCCTGGCGGCACACCCGGCCGTTCTGGGCCGGCCTGCTCACCGCACTCGGGGGGGCGCCGATCGCGTACTTCCCGTACGCCAATCTGAAGCTCGGCCACCTCACGCTGGCCATGGCGACCACCGCGGGTGCGGGCTCACTGATCATCGGTGTACTGCTGGTCACGCTTGGTCTGACCATGTGGTACCACCAAATTGTCCGGGTGTTCGCCGGTGTCGCCGCGATCCTGCTGGCACTGGTCTCCATTCCGGTGTCCAACCTCGGCGGTTTCGTGGTCGGGTTCCTGCTCGCCATGATCGGCGGCTGCCTCGCCCTGTCCTGGGCCCCGGGCACGCCCGCAGGCGAGCAGCCGGCCAAGCACGCGGCCGGACACTCCCCGAAGGGCCCGGAGGCTCCTGAGGGTTCCGCGCCGGACGGCCGGGAACCTCAGCTCGGCTCCGGACCGACGTACAGCCCGGGTCCCGCTCCGTGGAGCGACGACAGCACGAACGGCAAAGTTGAAGCCAACGGCGGGAGGAACAGTGCGGGGTGACGAGACGCAGCTGAACTCGACCGGAGGCGAGGATTTCCGGGTCAGAAGCGGGCCGCGTCACGCGGCCCCCAGGAAGTCGCTGCTGACGAAGCTGCACATACCCGCGGGCAAGGCCTTCGCTCTCGCCGCGATGCCGACGGCGGTCTTTGTCGGGATGGGGCTCACCCCCAAGCTTGCGCTGGCCGACGACGCGACGGACATCCCCTTCGCGGCGGGCCCCTGTGTGACCCGTTCCGATGAGCCGAGCGAGTCTCCGGAGCCGTCGGCCTCGGCGACGAAGACCCCTTCGCCGTCCGCCAGTGAGACCACCGGCGACAGCGGCAGCGGTTCGGACCAGGGCGACGGAGCGACCCCGAAGCCTTCGGCGACCTCGTCGTCGAGCGGCACGGCAAGTGGCTCCGGCGACGCGTCCGCCGCGACGCCGAGCACCTCTCCGTCGCCCACGGCGACGAAGAGCCCGCTGGACCCGCTGGGCGTCGGCGACGTGCTCACCGGACTCCTCGGCGGATCGGACCAGGAGACGGCGAGCCCGTCCCCGAGCGCCACCACCGCGTCCCCGAAGCCGTCCGGCACCACGACCGGGTCGACCGGGAACCCCGTCGACAAGGTCACGGACGCCGCGAAGGACACCGCCGACAAGACCGCAGACGCCATTCGTGACGCGGCGGGCAAGGCGGGCACGAAGGTCGAGGAGCTCGACGAGGAGGTCAAGGGCCTCGACCCCAAGAAGGACGAGGACATCCCGGACGGCGCCAAGGAGCGCTTCCCGTGCCCCACCGCCGACCCCGAGGCGCTGGCCGCGGCCGACCTGGAGCAGGGCATCCCCCGGCTGCCGAACCAGCCGTGGATCCTGGAGAGTTCGCTGCTCACCCTGAACGGGCTCGACTACAAGGGCATCGTCGAGGTGGAGAAGGGCGACGGCACCACCAAGAAGGTGCTCAAGTTCACCGCCTCGTCCGTGGACATCAAGGACCTGCACCAGCTGACGGAGGGGCCGAACGGCAGCACCGGCCATGTCCAGGCGCGGAAGGGCTCCACGTCCACCATCCGCAACGGCACGGTGACGATGTACACGGAGGAGCTGAAGGGCAACCTCTTCGGCCTCATCCCGATCACGTTCAGCCCCCAGACCCCGCCGCCGGTGAACGTACCGTTCGCGTTCTTCACCAACGTGAAGGTCACCCAGGCCGGCCAGTTCGGCGGCACGCTCACGGTGCCCGGGCTGCACAACTACTTCACCGGCGCCAACAGCTAGCGCCCGTGGATCCAGGACCCGTTCGGGAGCCGCACAGGACTGTGGCCCGCACCCCCGTCGCAGGGGGTGCGGGCCACAGTCGTACGCCGGTGCGGGCGGTACGCGTCAGTCGCGGGCTCCGCCGCCCACGTGGTGCACCCGGACCATGTTGGTGGTGCCGGGGACGCCGGGGGGCGAACCGGCCGTGATGACCATCGTGTCGCCGGCGTTGTAGCGGTCCAGCTTCAGCAGTTCCGCGTCGACCAGGTCCACCATGGCGTCGGTGTTGTCCACGTGCGGCACGACATAGGCCTCGACACCCCAGCTCAGCGCGAGCTGGTTACGGGTGGACTCGTCGGTGGTGAAGGCCAGGATCGGCTGCACGGCGCGGTAGCGGGACAGCCGGCGGGCCGTGTCACCGGACTTGGTGAAGGCGACCAGCGCCTTGCCGTTCAGGAAGTCCGCGATCTCGCAGGCCGCGCGGGCCACCGAACCGCCCTGGGTACGGGGCTTCTTGCCCGGCACCAGCGGCTGCAGGCCCTTGGAGAGCAGCTCCTCCTCGGCGGCGACGACGATCTTCGACATCGTCTTGACCGTCTCGATCGGGTACGCGCCGACGCTGGATTCGGCGGACAGCATGACCGCGTCCGCTCCGTCCAGGATCGCGTTGGCGACGTCGGACGCCTCGGCGCGGGTCGGCCGCGAGTTGGTGATCATCGACTCCATCATCTGGGTCGCCACGATCACCGGCTTGGCGTTCCGCCGGCAGAGCTCCACCAGGCGCTTCTGCACCATCGGGACCTTCTCCAGGGGGTATTCGACGGCCAGGTCACCACGGGCGACCATGACACCGTCGAACGCCATGATGACGCCCTCCATGTGCTCGACGGCCTGCGGCTTCTCCACCTTGGCGATGACGGGGACCCGGCGGCCCTCCTCGTCCATCACCTTGTGGACGTCCTTGACGTCGTTGGCGTCCCGTACGAACGAGAGCGCGACCAGGTCGCAGCCCATCCGCAGGGCGAACCGGAGGTCCTCCACGTCCTTCTCGGACAGGGCCGGGACGTTCACCGCGGCACCGGGCAGGTTGATGCCCTTGTGGTCGGAGATGACCCCGCCCTCGATGACGATGCTTCTGACCCGGGGACCCTCGACCGCGACGACCTTCAGCTCGACGTTGCCGTCGTTGATCAGGATCGGGTCGCCCTTGGTGACGTCGCTCGGCAGACCCTTGTAGGTCGTACCGCAGATCGACTTGTCACCGGGGACGTCCTCGGTGGTGATGGTGAACTCGTCCCCGCGGACCAGTTCGACGGGGCCCTCGGCGAACTTCGCCAGGCGGATCTTCGGGCCCTGGAGGTCGGCGAGCACGCCCACCGCCCGGCCCGTCTCGGCGGCCGCCTTGCGGACGCGGTCGTAACGGCCCTGGTGTTCCTCGTGGGAGCCGTGGCTGAAGTTGAAACGGGCCACGCTCATGCCGGCCTCGATCAGAGCGACGAGCTGCTCATGGGAGTCGACGGCGGGACCGAGGGTGCAGACGATTTTGGAACGGCGCATGAGGCGGATCCTATCGGTTTGTTTCGCTGCGGAATATTCCGTCTGGTGGAAGATACAAAGGGGCGCGGGGGTGCTCAGTTGTCGGCCTGTCCGACCGGCACTGCCTGTCCGGCCGATTCGGCCTGTCCGACCAGTGCGAAGGTCTGGTCGGCGATCTCCAGCTCCTCGTCCGTCGGCACCACGGCGACCGCGACCCGCGCGTAGTCGGGCGAGATCAGCCTGGGTCCGCCGGACCGAACGGCGTTGAGACCGGCGTCCACCACCAGGCCGAACTCCTCCAGACCGGCGATCGCAGCCTCCCGTACCGGCGCCGAGTTCTCCCCGACCCCCGCCGTGAACACCACGGCATCCACCCGCCCGAGGACCGCCGAATAGGCGCCGATGTACTTCTTCAGCCGGTGCACGTAGATGTCGAACGCCAGCGCCGCCCGCTCGTCGCCCCCGTCGATCCGGCGCCGGATCTCCCGCATGTCGTTGTCCCCGCAGAGCCCGACCAGGCCGCTCTTCTTGTTCAGCAGGACGTCGATCTCGTCGGTGGACATCCCTGCCACCCGCTTCAGATGGAAGGTGACCGCCGGGTCGATGTCCCCGGACCGCGTCCCCATCACCAGCCCCTCCAGCGGGGTCAGTCCCATCGACGTCTCCACGCACCGGCCGGCGGCCACCGCCGAGGCCGAGGCGCCGTTGCCCAGGTGCAGCACGATGACATTGACCTCCTCGGGGGTACGTCCCAGCAGCTCGGCGGCCTTGCGGGAGACATACGCGTGCGAAGTGCCGTGGAAGCCGTAGCGGCGGATCCGGTGCGCGTCGGCGGTCTCCACGTCGATCGCGTACCGCGCCGCGTACTCCGGCATCGTCGTGTGGAACGCGGTGTCGAAGACGGCGACCTGTGGCAGATCGGGGCGCAGCGCCTGCGCGGTACGGATGCCGGTGATGTTCGCCGGGTTGTGCAGCGGCGCCACCGGGACGAGCCGCTCGATCTCCTGGAGCACCTCGTCGGTGATGACGGTGGGCTCGGTGAACCGCAGTCCGCCGTGCACCACCCGGTGGCCGATCGCCGCCAGCTCGGGGGAGTCCAGGCCCAGCCCGTCGGCGGCCAGTTCCTCGGCCGCCGCCTTCAGGGCCGCCGCGTGGTCGGCGATCCTGCCGGTGCGCTCGCGGGTCTCGGCGCCGCCGCCGGTCAGCGGGGTGTGCAGCAGACGGGACGTCTCCTCGCCGATCCGCTCGACCAGACCGATCGCGAGCCGGGAGCGGTCGTTCATGTCCAGGAGCTGGTACTTCACCGACGAGGAGCCGGAGTTGAGAACGAGTACGCGACGGGCCTGCA
The DNA here is from genome assembly GCF_040608395.1 of Streptomyces sp. NPDC005181. Lineage (NCBI taxonomy): Bacteria > Bacillati > Actinomycetota > Actinomycetes > Kitasatosporales > Streptomycetaceae > Streptomyces > Streptomyces sp. NPDC005181. The sequence goes on along the minus strand of NZ_JBEXID010000030.1, from coordinate 14,133 downwards.
CAGCGGCGGAACCTTCCTTCGTGAGGGTGGTGGTCATGCGGTTCACTCCTGGGCCTGCGCCTGGATCGCCGTAATGGCCACGGTGTTGACGATGTCCTGGACCAGCGCACCGCGCGACAGGTCGTTGACGGGCTTGCGCAGCCCCTGGAGCACCGGCCCCACCGCCACGGCGCCCGCCGAGCGCTGCACGGCCTTGTACGTGTTGTTGCCGGTGTTCAGGTCCGGGAAGATCAGCACGGTCGCCTGCCCCGCCACCTCCGAACCGGGCAGCTTGGTCGCGGCCACGCTCGGCTCGACCGCCGCGTCGTACTGGATCGGGCCATCGATCATGAGGTCCGGCCGGCTCTCGCGCACCCGGTCCGTCGCCTGGCGCACCTTGTCGACGTCGGCCCCCGTGCCCGAGGTGCCCGTCGAGTACGAGAGCATCGCGATCCGCGGCTCCACACCGAAGCGGGCGGCCGTGGCGGCGGACTGGACGGCGATGTCCGCGAGCTGCTCCGCGTCCGGGTCCGGGTTGACCGCGCAGTCGCCGTACACCAGGACCTTGTCGGCGAGGCACATGAAGAAGACGGACGACACGATCGATGCGTCCGCCCGGGTCTTGATGATCTCGAAGGCGGGGCGGATCGTCGCCGCGGTGGAGTGCACGGCCCCGGAGACCATCCCGTCGGCCAGTCCCTCCTGGACCATCAGGGTGCCGAAGTAGTTCACGTCCGAGACGACGTCGTACGCCAGCTCCACCGTGACCCCGCGGTGCGCGCGCAGCTGTGCGTACCGCTCCGCGAACACCTGGCGCAGCTCGGAGGTCTGCGGGTCGATCAGCTGGGTGTCGGCGAGATCGATGCCGAGGTCGGCTGCCTTCTTGCGGATGACGTCCAGGTCGCCGAGGAGGGTGAGATCGCAGACATCGCGGCGCAGCAGCACGTCGGCGGCGCGCAGCACCCGCTCCTCCGCGCCCTCCGGCAGCACCACCCGGCGCCGGTCCGCGCGGGCCTGCTCCAGCAGTTCGTGCTCGAACATCATCGGCGTGACGCGGCCGCTGCGGGCCACCGAGATCCGGTCCAGCAGGGCGGCGGTGTCCACATGACGCTCGAAGAGGCCGAGCGCGGTCTCCGCCTTGCGGGGCGTCGCCGCGTTCAACTTGCCCTCCAACGTGAAGAGCTCGCCCGCTGTGGGGAAGGAGCCGCCGGCCACCGACACGACCGGGGTGCCCGGTGCGAGCCGTGCGGCCAGCTTGAGTATCTCCTCGCCGGGGCGCTCGTCCAGTGTCAGCAGCAGACCCGCGATGGGCGGGGTTCCGGCGCTGTGCGCGGCGAGTGAGCCGACCACCAGATCCGCCCGGTCCCCGGGCGTGACCACCAGGCAGCCGGGCGTCAGCGCGTTCAGCAGATTCGGCAGCATCGCACCGCCGAAGACGAAGTCCAGTGCGTCCCTGGCCAGCCCCGAGTCGTCGCCCAGCAGCACGGTGCCGCCGAGCGCCGCGGTGATCTGGGCGACGGTCGGCGCGGAGAGCGCAGCGTCGTCCGGCAGGACCGAACACGGCACGGGCAGCCGCGCCGTCAGCCGCTCGGCGATGATCTCGCGGTCCTCGGCCGCCACCCGGTTCACCACCATCGCGAGGACGTCGCAGCCCAGACCGGCGTACGCCCGGTAGGCATTGCGCGTCTCGGCCCGCACGGACTCCGCGTCCTGCCCCTTCCCTCCGACCACCGCGATCACCGAGGCACCGAACTCATTGGCCAGCCGGGCATTGAGCGCCAGCTCGTCGGGGAGCTGGGTGGCCGCGAAGTCGGTGCCGAGGACCAGTACCACCTCGTACGCCCGGGCCACCTGATGGAAGCGGTCGACGAGCCGCGAGACCAGTTCGTCGGTACCCTTCTCCGCCTGCAGCGCGGACGCCTCCGCATAGTCCAGGCCGTAGACCGACGACGGGTCCTGGGTGAGCCGGTAGCGGGCCCGCAGCAGCTCGAACAGCCGGTCGGGACCGTCGTGGACCAGCGGCCGGAACACCCCGACCCGGTCCACCTGACGCGTCAGGAGCTCCATGACCCCCAGATCGACGACCTGGCGGCCGTCTCCCCGGTCGATCCCCGTCACGTACACGCTGCGCGTCACGCGTGCTCTCCCGTCGTCCTGGCTGTTTGGGCGGATATCGCCGTTTTTGACGATACCTGTGGGGGCGGCCAGGCTGCCCGCCGGGCGAAAGCCCCCGTTCCAGGGTGCTGCACACGCCCTGCTGCGGCCGGGTGCCGCGCGCCGGACAGACCGAGAGCGCGAGGTCCAGACCTGACGTGGGACAATCGCTGTGGCTCACGGTACGGGGGATTCAGCAGTCGCCCCCGATATGCACGGCACTAACGAGCGGGAGATACAGCACGATGCGCATCGGAGTTCTCACCGCAGGCGGCGATTGCCCAGGTCTGAACGCAGTGATCCGGTCGGTCGTGCACCGCGCCGTGGTGGGTCACGGCGACGAAGTCATCGGGTTCGAGGACGGCTTCAAGGGACTCCTCGACGGCCACTTCCGCCCCCTCGACCTCGACGCGGTCAGCGGCATCCTCGCGCGCGGCGGCACCATCCTCGGCTCGGCCCGGCTGGAGCGCGACCGGCTCCGCGAAGCCGCCGAGAACTGTGATGAGCTGAACCGCCGTTACGGCGTCGATGTGCTGATCCCGATCGGCGGCGAGGGCACCCTCACCGCGGCCCGGATGCTGTCGGACGCCGGGATGCCCGTCGTGGGCGTTCCGAAGACCATCGACAACGACATCTCCTCGACCGACCGCACCTTCGGCTTCGACACGGCGGTGGGCGTCGCCACCGAGGCCATAGACCGTCTGAAGACCACGGCCGAATCGCACCAGCGGGTCATGGTCGTCGAGGTGATGGGCCGGCACGCGGGCTGGATCGCGCTGGAGTCCGGCATGGCGGGCGGCGCGCACGGCATCTGTCTGCCCGAGCGGCCGTTCGAGGTCGCGGACCTGGTCAAGATGGTCGAGGAGCGCTTCGCCCGCGGCAAGAAGTTCGCGGTCATCTGTGTCGCAGAGGGCGCGCATCCGGTCGAGGGCTCGATGCCGTACGCGAAGGGCGCAATCGACCAGTACGGCCACGAGCGCTTCCAGGGCATCGGCAACCGGCTCGCGGTCGAGCTGGAGACCCGCCTCGGCAAGGAGGCCAGGCCGGTCATTCTCGGCCATGTCCAGCGCGGCGGCACGCCGACCGCGTACGACCGGGTGCTCGCGACCCGCTTCGGCTGGCACGCGGTCGAGGCGGCGCACCGGGGCGACTTCGGCCGGATGACGGCGCTGCGCGGCAACGAGATCACGATGGTGCCGCTGGCGGACGCGATCGCGCAGCTGAAGACAGTGCCGAAGGACCGGATGTACGAGGCGGAGTCGGTGTTCTGACCGGCGGTTCCGACCCTCGTCGGAGGCCGGCTTCAGGAGCCGGCCTCCGGGGGCAGGGCGGCTCCTGAAGCCCCGGCCGCACTACGCCCCCGCCGTCTCCCAGAACCGTTCCACGACCCCGTCCAGAAACGCCCGCCCCGCCTCCCCGTCCGCGCCCGCCCGCTCCGGACCCCCTGTGCTCCAGCTCAGCGTCGACACCATCAGCGCCTGGTAGTCGGAGTGCACCTGTTCCAGCACGTGCTGCAGCCGCCGTCGCTCCAGCGGCACCAGCTTCGCGACCGGCCGGGCATATGCTTGCCAGCGCGTCGTCACCGCGCTGCGCAGCAGCTCCCCCAGCTCCTCGTTCCGCCCCGTCGCCGTCACGAAGTCGGCCGCCGACAGCTCCAACGCCTCGCTGAGCGCCGCGGACTGGCGTTCATTGCCGCGCCAGCGCCCCGACTCCTCCATCCGCTGATACGCGGAGACCGCCAGCCCCAGCAGCCGTGCCAGCTCGTCCACGGCCAGGCCCCGGGCCACCCGGTGTTCGCGCAGGGTGCGGGCGGCGGTCAGCAGGTCGCCCGGCGCGCACCACAGCACTCCGGCCAACGCCGTGAGCTCCTTCTCGCTGGGCAGCGCGAGGCCACGCTCCCAGGCGGCGACGGTGTCCGCGCTGATCCGGAGTCCGTACTGGGCGCTGAGGCCGTACGCGACATGGCCGGGCGCCATCCCCAGGGCCTCGCGTAGTCGGCGCGCGGCGGGGGCATTGAAAGGTGGGGTGGGGTGCACGGCCCCACCGTAGGAGCCGGAACCCGGTCTGACTACGGTGTGTTCGACCGAGTTCACGGCTCGTAGGAACGTCCTAGCGTTCGCAGCCGCTCAACCCTTGACCGCCCCGCCGAGGGCGAACCCACCACCCAGGCGGCGCGAGATCAGGATGTACAGCAGCAGCACCGGCGTCGAGTACAGGATCGAGAACGCCGCGAGCTGCCCGTAGACCACCGATCCGTAGTTGCCGAAGAAGGTGAAGATCGAGACGGAGGTCGGGAGTTGCTCGGGAGAGAGCAGCAGCATGAAGGGGACGAAGAAGTTCCCCCACAGCATGATGAAGGTGTAGATCGTCACCACGCCCACGCCCGGCCCCATCAGCGGCAGCACCACCCGGACCAGCGTCTGTGTCATCGACGCCCCGTCCGTCCAGGCCGCCTCCTCCACTACCTTCGGCACGCCGTCCATCGTCCCGTACATCGTGTCGATCAGATCGACCTGTACGAAGAGCCCGTACACCGGCACCATGATCGCGGTGATCGGCAGACACGTCGTGAACAGGATCGTCAGCAGATACGGGCGGGTCAGACGCGAGCGGTGGCGGGACAGCGGATACGCGGCCAGCGCCGCGCACGCCACGGTCAGCAGCGTCGCACTGCCGCACAGCAGCAGACTGTTGAGCATCGGTGTGAAGGTGATCTCGTCGGTGAGGACCGCGTCGAAGTTCTCCAGAGTCGGTGACGCCGGCGGTCGCACCCGAAGATCGGCGCTGCCGTCCAACGAGGCGAACAGCAGCCACATCAGCGGCAGTGCGAACGCCACCGCGACCAGCAGCAGCGACCCGTCGGACGCCAGCCGCGCCCGGGTGCGCCGGGGCGTCGTCACGCCTTTCACGCCCGTCACACCTCCACCTTCATCAGCCTCAGGTAGACGATCGAGAACAGGGACCCCACCAGAAGCAGCAGCAGCGCCACCGCCGTGCCGTAGCCGATCAGGCTGTTCACGAACGCCTGGTCGTACATGAACACCGGAAGCGTCTGGCTGCGGTTGCCCGGACCGCCGCGGGTCATCGCCCAGATCAGTCCGAACACAGAGAGCGTGGACAAGGTGTTGAGCATCAGATTGGTGCCGATGGAACGGCGGATCATCGGCAGCGTGATGTGCCACAGCCGGCGCGGCCCGCTTGCCCCGTCGACCTCGGCGGCCTCCGTGATGTCCTGCGGGATCTCGGCCGGCGCCGCCGAGTAGATCAGCATCGAGAACGCCGTCCCCCGCCACACATTGGCGAACGACACCGCCAGGATCGGCAGCGTGAACAGCCAGTTCTGGCCCGGCAGATGGAGCTGGTCCAGGATCGCGTTCAGAGTGCCCTCGCGGCGGAAGAACGCGTACTGCAGGAATGCCGCGACGATCTCCGGCAGTACCCAGGCCGTGATGACCAGCGCCCCGGTGACCGCACGGACCGGGCGGGACGCGGCCCGCATCAGGCCCGCGAGCGCCAGCCCCAGCGTGTTCTGCCCGACGATCGACGACAGGAAGGTGAAGGCGAGCGTGAGCTGGACGGCGTTGCGGAAGCTGTCGTCGGCGAACGCCTGCCAGCCGGGTGCGGGCCAGACCCTTCACGCTCAGGCTCTCCACACTGACCGCTTGGTTCTCGACGATCAGTTTCGTGGACAGCTTGTGGTGAAAGTCCCGGCGCGCATCCGCCACCTTCGCATGAGCGCGGGCGACCTTGACCCGCTGCCTGTTCCGGTTCTTCGACCCCTTCTTCTTCCGGGACAGGCTGCGCTGCTCCTGCTTGAGTTTCTTCTCCGCCCTGCGTAAAAACCGGGGCGAGTGGACGCGGGAGCCGTCCGCCATGACGGCGAAGTGGGTCAGCCCCAGGTCGACGCCCTGGTCCCGGTCGTGTGGGGGCAGAGTCTCGTTCGCGGGGTCGGTTTCCACGACGAAGCCGGCCCGGTACCGGCCGGCCGCGTCCTTGATCACCGTCACAGTCGACGGGGCCGACGGCAGGGCACGGGACCAGCGCACCCGTACCGGGCCGATCTTGGGAAGGTTCAGCTTCCCGTCCGGTGTGATCGACCACTTTGCGTTCGCGGTGAACCGCACACACTGACGGCTGTCCCGCTTTGATTTGAACCGTGGTTCGGTGATCTTCGGGCCCTTGCGGGTGCCCTTGATGCTCCCGAAGAAGTTCCGGTAGGCCGCATCCAGGTCCCGCAGGGACTGCTGGAGCACCACGGCCGACACATCCCCGAGCCAGGACCGCTCCGGCGTCTTCTTCGCCCCGGTGAGGAACCTCTTCGACAACTCCGCCGACGTCGGATACGGCAGACCCTGCTCATGGGCTTGCTTCCGGGCCCGCAGACAGGCCTGCTCCGAGGTTCCGCTGGCCGCATGGAGGTGATCGCGCGGGGTGCGGCCTCCTCATAGCCGTGGGGGCTGAGACGTGACCGTAGGACCGGCCGGTCGGCAAGGTCAATGCCCGTGCAGGAATCACTTGTTGTGCGTGAGGGGTGCGGGTGGGACGAACGGTCAGCGCGTTTCGGGCACCCAGCGGTAGTGCAGCTCCGGTCGCCCGATCTGCCCGTACTGCGGACTGCGGACTGCGCGGCCCACCGTCACCAGATGTTCCAGATAGCGGCGTGCGGTGATCCGCGAGATGCCCAGTTCCACGCCCGTAGCGGCTGCGGTCACCCCGTCCGGGGAGGCCCGCAGCGCGCGGGTCACCGCCTCCAGCGTCGGGCCGCTCAGCCCCTTGGGCAGCCGGGCCGGCTCCGGAGCCCGCAGCGCGCCGAGCGCCCGGTCCACCTCGTCCTGGCCGCTCGCCTCACCGGCCGCCGCACGGAACTCGGCGTAGCGCACGAGGCGGTCGCGCAGGGTGGCGAAGGTGAACGGCTTCAGTACGTACTGGACGACACCGAGCGACACCCCTTCCCGGACCACCGCCAGATCACGCGCCGACGTCACGGCGATGACATCCGCTGCGTGCCCGGCGGCGCGCAGCGAACGCAGCAGCTGCAGACCGTGCCCGTCGGGCAGATACAGATCCAGGAGCAGCAGATCGACCTGGGTACGGTCCAGCGCCCGTACCGCCTCCGCACGCGAATGCGCGACCCCGGCCACCGTGAAGCCGGGGACCCGGCCGACGTACAGCCTGTGCGCGTCGGCGGCCACGGGGTCGTCCTCGACGACCAGCACCTGGATCACGGGGTGGGCTCCTTCGTCGTGTGCCACTGCGTGGGGGTGTGCGAGGGCAACAGCGGCAGCCGTACGGTGAACTCCGCGCCACCGTCCGGACCCCCGCCCAGCGTGACCGTCCCGCCGGCCCGGTGCGCGGCCTGCTGTACGAGCGCCAGACCGAGCCCACGACCGGCGCCGTGCGTCGACCAGCCGCGGTGGAACACCTCGGCGGCGTCGGCGGGATCGACCCCGGCCCCGGTGTCCGCGACCCGCAGCAGCAGCTCACGGTCGTCGGCGAGCGCGGTGACGGTGACCCGCGCGCGGCCGGCGCGGCGTGGCGCCGCACCGCGCTGAGCGGGCACAGCTGTGGAGTCCGCCGCCCCGGTCCCGGACACCGTCCCCGCACCGGACGGGACTCCCGCATCGGACGGGGCCGTCGCCGCCTCCGATGCCGCGTCCACCGCGTTGTCGATCAGATTGCCGAGGATCGTCACCAGATCGCGCTGCGGCAGCGTCGCGGGCAGCGCACCGTCGTCGATCACACTGTCGTCCGCGAGCACCAGCTCCACCCCCCGCTCGTTCGCCTGCGCCGCCTTGCCCAGCAGCAGCGCCGCCAGCACCGGTTCGGCGACGGCGCCGACGACCCGGTCGGTGAGGACCTGTGCGAGCTCCAGCTCCGCCGTCGCGAAGCCGACCGCCTCCTCCGTCCGGCCGAGCTCGATCAGCGAGACGACCGTGTGCAGCCGGTTCGCCGCCTCGTGCGCCTGCGAGCGCAGGGCCTGGGTGAACCCCCGCTCCGAGTCCAACTCGCCGGACAGGGCCTGGAGTTCCGTGTGGTCGCGGAGGGTCACGACCGTGCCGCGCTGCTCGCCGCCCACCACCGGACGGGTGTTGACCACGATCACCCGGTCCGCCGTCAGATGCAGCTCGTCCACCCGCTCCTCGGAGGCGAGCAGCGCCCCGGTCAGCGGCGCCGGCAGTTCCAGTTCGACCACCCGGCGCCCGACCGCACCGGCCGGCAGCCCGAGCAGCTCCCGGCCCGCGTCATTGATCAGCGCGATCCTGCGCTGTCCGTCGAGCATCAGCAGCCCCTCGCGCACCGCGTGCAGCGTGGCTTGGTGGTAGTCGTGCATCCGGCTCAGCTCGGCGGCGTTCATCCCGTGCGTGTGGCGCCGAAGGCGGGCGTTGATCACGTAGGTGCCGATGCCGCCGAGGGTGAGCGCGCCGCCCGCCGCGAGCCCCAGCGCACCGAGCTGCGCCCGCACCTGCGAGGAGACCCGCTCGACCGTGATGCCCGCGCTGACCAGTCCGGTGATCCTGCCGCCGTCCCGGATCGGGGTGACGACCCGGATCGAGGGGCCGAGCGTGCCGGTGTACGTCTCCGTGAACGTCTCGCCGCGCAGCGCCCGCGCGGTGTGGCCGAGGAAGGGCTCTCCGATCTGGTCCGCGTCGGGGTGCGTCCAGCGGATGCGGTCCGGGCTCATGATGGTGACGAAGGCGATCCCGGTGTCCGTGCGGACCTTCTCCGCGTACGGCTGGAGCGCGGCGGACGGGTCCGGGGTGCGGATCGCCTCCCGTACGGACGGCGATCCGGCCACCGCCAGCGCCGCCGCCCTGACCTGCCGGGTCGCGGTCTCCTCCGCCTGCGCGCTCCCCGAGACGTACGCGAAGAACGCGCACCCCGCCACCACGGCCGCAACCAGCACCACCTGCATCGCGAAGAGCTGACCGGCCAGGCTGCGCGGACGGGTACGGGGGCGTGGGAGACGCATGGTCACAGTCTGCCTGGCCGAAAACATATGAACGAAATGCACGTAAGGGTGACGGTCGTCACACGGGGCGGGATATTCGCCGGGACCCCCAGGGACGGGGGACGGACAGGGACGAGCCGAGGAGAAGCCCCGTGGAAGTGTCAGCCGCCAGGCGGGACCGCACGCATTATCTGTATCTCGCCGTGATCGGCGCCGTGGCCCTCGGCATCCTGGTGGGCTTCGTGGCCCCCGGGGTGGCCGTCGAGCTGAAGCCGATCGGTACCGGCTTCGTGAGCCTCATCAAGATGATGATCTCGCCGATCATCTTCTGCACGATCGTGCTGGGCGTCGGCTCGGTCCGCAAGGCCGCCAAGGTCGGCGCGGTCGGCGGGCTCGCACTCGGCTACTTCCTGGTGATGTCGACCGTGGCCCTCGCCATCGGCCTGCTCGTCGGCAACATCCTGGAGCCCGGCCAGGGCCTCCATCTCACCGAAGCGGTGCGCGCCGCCGGCGAGAAGCAGGCGGCCGGCGCGAGCGAGTCCACCGTGGACTTCCTGCTGGGCATCATCCCGACGACGATGGTCTCCGCCTTCACCGAGGGCGAAGTGCTCCAGACCCTGCTCGTCGCCCTGCTCGCGGGCTTCGCGCTCCAGGCCATGGGATCGGCCGGCGAACCCGTCCTGCGTGGCATCGGACACATCCAGCGACTCGTCTTCCGCGTCCTCGCCATGATCATGTGGGCGGCCCCGGTCGGTGCGTTCGGTGCGATGGCGGCCGTGGTCGGCGAGACCGGCGTCGACGCGCTGAAGTCCCTCGCGATCATCATGGTCGGCTTCTACATCACCTGCGCGATCTTCGTCTTCGTGGTGCTCGGCACGATCCTGCGGCTGGTCGCCGGGGTGAACCTGCTGCTCCTGCTGAAGTACCTGGGCCGCGAGTTCCTGCTGATCCTCTCCACCTCGTCGTCGGAGTCCGCGCTGCCGCGGCTCATCGCCAAGATGGAGCACCTGGGCGTCAGCAAGTCCGTCGCGGGGATCACCGTGCCGACCGGCTACTCGTTCAACCTCGACGGCACCGCCATCTATCTGACGATGTCCTCGCTCTTCATCGCCAACGCGATGGGGGACCCGCTGAGCGCGGGGGAGCAGATCTCGCTCCTGCTCTTCATGATCGTCGCCTCGAAGGGTGCGGCAGGCGTCACCGGCGCGGGCCTCGCCACGCTGGCGGGCGGCCTGCAGTCCCACCGCCCCGGCCTGGTCGACGGCGTCGGTCTGATCGTCGGCATCGACCGCTTCATGAGCGAGGCCCGCGCCCTGACGAACTTCGCGGGCAACGCGGTCGCCACGGTGCTGGTCGGCACCTGGACCAAGGAGATCGACAAGGAGCGGGTGGACCAGGTGCTGTCCGGCTCCCTCCCGTTCGACGAGAAGATGATCACGGACGAAGGCCCCACGGAGCCGTACGTCCCGGAGTCCAGGGGCGGCGACGGCGAGAAGGCCTCGCTGGCGAAGGCGTAACGACGTGGGTGTGCGGCCGGTACGGGACTCCCGTACCGGCCGCACACGTATGTCGGCCGTGCGGTCAGGCGAACGGGATGTGGACGACCGACTGGTTGCCGACTCCGACCGTGCTGGAGCCGTTGCCGATGGCGTTCCAGATCTCCACCCTGACCTTGCCGTTCACCAGATTGCCCTGGCTCCCGGTCGACGCCATGAGCCCCTTGCTCTGCGTGTAGTGCTCGTAGCCGGGGACGGGGTCGGTGGGGAAGTAGTTGTACGTCTCCGTCCGGTCCCAGGTCCCGTCGCCGGTGCGGTCGTAGCTCACCCTCACCTGCTGTCCGTTGGCGACCGTCGTGCCGGCGTCGACGAACAGGTCGAACTGGGTGGATCCGCCGTTGTACGTCCGGGTGATGCCGGAGGAGGTGAAGGTCTGCGGACTGTGCGGGGTGCCGTCGTAGTTGGCGCCGCCCGCCGAGGCGAGGGTCACGGCCGAGCCGGACGCCTCCGCCGCACCCAGACCGCCACCGGAGCGGAGCGTGAGGTCGGAGGAGCCGGACGGCGGATCGGTCGGGTCCGGGGGATCGGTCGGGTCGGTGCCGCCTCCGCCGCCCTTGGTCCAGACGCCGACGTAGTCGACCAGCATGGGACGGCCCGGGACGGTCTGCGCGGTGGGGGTGCTGCCGGCCAGCGCATCGGGGAACGCGCCGCCGATCGCGAGGTTGAGAAGGATGAAGTACCCCGCGTGCTCGGTCATGTTGGCCCAGGTGCCGGCGTCCAGCCGGCTCTGGGAGACGGAGTGGAACTGCTGGCCGTCCACGTACCAGCGCAGCGCATTGGGGGTGACGGAACGGTCCCACTCGAAGGTGTACGTGTGGAACGCCGACTGGCAACTGGTAGCGGGGCAGGCCCGGTTGCCGGCGATGCCGCTCGTCTCGTTGCACGGGCCGCCCGGGTTGACGCCGCAGTGCAGCACGCCCCAGACGGAGTTGATGCCGTTGACGTTCTCCATGATGTCGAACTCGCCGATGCCCGGCCAGTTCCAGTAGTTGCCACGGTACGGGGAGCCGAGCGCCCAGAACGCGGGCCAGTAGCCGAGCGCCGCGTTCCCGGAGACGTTCGGCATCTGGATCCGGCTCTCGATGCGCAGAGTGCCGCCCGCCGGGGCCTTGAAGTCGGAGCGTGTGGTCTCGATCCGGCCGGAGGTCCAGTTGCCCGCGCCGTCCCGGAGCGGGGTGATCCGGAGGTTGCCGTTGCCGTCGAGGCTGAGGTTGTCGGGGTTGGCGGTGTAGTTCTGGATCTCACCCGTGCCCCAGTTCGCGGGGCCGCCCGGGTAGGCGTGGCCGGTGTCGATCTGCCAGTTCGCGGCCGAGGGGAGGGCGCGGTCGGCGCCGTTGAAGTCGTCGCTCCACTTCAGGTCCCAGCCGGGAGCCGGTGGGACGGCGCCGCGTGCGGATCCGGAGCCGAGGACGGTGGCCAGCCCGGCCAGGACCAGGGCCATCACGGTCAGCGCGGCGAGTGCGGTGGTGCGTCTGCGGGGAGTGGAGGTGGGGGAGTGGGCGGGCAGATGGATGCGGCTCGCGTTCAAGGAACACCTCTCCGGTGGGGGCGGGGGGAACGGAACGAGGTACCAGTCGTGAGAGCGCTCTCACGCTTTTGTAGGTGCACGCCGGAGGGCCGTCAATGGCGACGCACTCTTAACTTCTTGAATGTAAAGGGCAGTTGAAGGATGCGCGGGGCAGGTGAGCCCCGCGCTTGCCTTGACGTCCGCGTAAACCTTTACCGTCGAAGCATGCGAATCGGGGAGCTGGCCGAGCAGGCCGGGACGACGACGCGGACTCTGCGCTACTACGAGTCACGCGGACTGCTGCCTGCGCGGCGGGCCGTGAACGGGTACCGCACGTACGACGAGGACGATCTGCGTCTGCTGCAGCAGATCCGGACCCTGCAGGACTTCGGGTTCGATCTGGAGGAGACCCGGCCGTTCGTCGAGTGCCTGCGCGCCGGCCACCCGGCCGGTGACTCCTGCCCCGCCTCGCTGACCGTCTACCGGCGCAAGCTCGGCGAGCTCGACGCGCTCATCGAGCAGCTCCAGTCGGTCCGCGCCCAGGTGGGCGCAGAGCTCGCGAGGGCCGAGCTGGAGGCCGCGGCCGAGCTTCCTGGCGGCCCGGAACCACGTTGTGAACTGGGAGGATGACAGATGATTCAGGCAGAGGGCGTGGCCGAGGTCACCGATACCACCTTCGACGGGGAGGTGCTGGGGGCCGAGCTGCCCGTACTGGTCGAGTTCACCGCCGACTGGTGCGGACCGTGCCGCCAGCTCGCCCCCGTGCTCAGCGCGATCGCCGCAGAGGAAGCCGGGCGCATCAAGATCGTCCAGCTGGACGTGGACGCCAATCCGGGCATCACGAGCCGCTACGCGGTGCTGTCGATGCCGACCCTCATGGTGTTCCGGTCCGGCGAGCCGGTGAAGTCGATGGTGGGCGCCCGGCCCAAGCGCAGGCTCCTCCAGGAGTTGGAGGACGTGCTCGCGAAGGTGTGAGCCGCGACGCTCAGTAGTTTCCGCCGCCACAGCTGCTGCCACCGCCGCAGCTGTGGTGGTGGCCTCCTCCGTCGAACGAGGAGCCGTGCGAGCCGGATGAGTCGTGGGAGCCGCCGGACCCGTTGGAGCTGTGGTCGCTGCCGGTGCCGTTGCTGTCCGGGCTCCCGTCGTCGGAGTCCGAATCCAGCGCCTTTCCGTACTTGATCAGCATCCGGCCCACCGACGGCAGACGGCCCCCTCCCCCGCCCCAGCGCCGAGAGCGTCGGTGCTCACCCGGTAACCCGCTCCACCCGTCGAAGACCACGGCCCCGAGCGCAGCCGATGCCCACAGCTCGCCGGTGCGTATCGCTGCGAGGCGGCGACGGCCCGCCGGGGTCAGCGGACCCCGCGCCGGGCACAGCACCCGCACGGCCAGACAGCCGACCCCCACCGCGATGAACGGTGCCGTCTGCCGCAGCCCCTGCGGGACGGCGAAGGCGGCCAGGACCGCTGTGCTGCACACCACGACGACCAGGCCACGTGTGGCGAACAGACGGGCCAGGGCGCGTGGCGGGGCCATCAACAGACCGTAGCTGACGAGCCGGTCGCCGATCTCGCGTACGGCCCCCGCCCGTACCGCCCGTACCCGCAGCAGCGTCGGGGTCGTGGAGCCGGAGGTCCGCCACTTCTCGACCACGGCATGCTCCACCGGATGCTCGGGTTCCGTCCAGGGCTCGGGCAACCGCAGCCGCCCACCCGACCCGATCACGACGTTGTTGTCACTGCCCCACAGGGTATGGAGCGCCGCCTCCACCACCCGCTCCGGTCCGCCCGCCAGAAACGCCGCATCGTACGGACCCAGTTCGGGCGCGCGCTCCCGGCGCCGCCACGGCAGCAGTCGCCGACCGGAGAGGGTCAGGCTGGCGGTGGCAGCGACCAGTACTACAGCCGGTTGTTCACGTGACGTGATGGTGATCGGACTCGTTGGCGGTGCATGGGGCTGATGCTGCCGCCGGGTCTGGTCCGGCGCGATG